>CAILYP010000036.1:0-14066 GCA_903838475.1 uncultured Actinomycetes bacterium
CGAAGCTCACAAATCTGGGCGCATCCCTCGAGGCCAACAATCACAATACGGGCACAATCAAGCTGGTCAAAGTGGTTTCCAATCGGGCGGCGATTTCAGCGATATCTTCGGAGATTTATTTGGTGGCGGAGCTCGCAGAGGTCCAAGTCGCGGTCAAGATCTCCAAACGCAAATATCTATTTCTTTTCGAGATTCAATCTACGGAAGTGAAGTAACAATTCGTGCTAGCGCCGAACCATTTACAACTCGGCTACCGGCGGGAATTAAAGATGGCGGAAAAATCAAACTCAAAGGCAGGGGAGCGCCCGGTCAAGCTGGACCTGGTGATCTCTTTGTCATTGTTCACGTTACGCCCCACCCACTTTATAAACGTGATGAAAACAATCTGCTAATGACGCTACCGGTTACATTTACAGAGGCAACGCTCGGCGCTGACATCTCTGTTCCCACCTTGAGCGGTGAAGAAGTAAAAGTACGAATTGCTGCGGGAACACCAAATGGCAAAAAACTTAAAATAAAGGGCCATGGCGTTAAAAGAAATCACGAACAAGGTGACCTCATTGTCACTATTGATGTCCAAGTTCCCCAACGAGTTGATAGCAAGGCAAAAAAAGCTCTTGAAGATTTTGCATCAGCAACCATAGACTTTGACCCACGCGCCGAACTTAAGCAAAGGTCGCAAGCATGAGCACTGAACCACCAAAGGATGAAGTTTCGGCTGATGAAGCCGTCTATGTGATTTCAGTAGCCTCCGAGCTCTCTGGAATGCATCCCCAAACATTGCGGCAATATGATCGACTAGGTCTAGTTACCCCTGGTCGCGCATCAGGGCGCGGGCGTCGCTACTCTCTTTTAGATATCGCTTCACTGAGAAATATTCAACGCTTAGTAGGAGAAGGCGTCAATCTTGCGGGAATTAAACGCATTATGGAGCTTGAGAGCGCGGTTGCGAATATGGCGATTGAAGTAGCAAAACTGCGCACAGAAGTGGATGCCCTCATCGAGGCTAATCCTCCTAAAGCCCTTATAAAACGTAACCCCCAGCCTGTTGTTGTTTATCCAAAAGAGTCTTAAAGCATTAACATCCTCGCATGACTTCACGCGATGATCTTAAAACCCACATTCTTAATAAGGCTGTTGTTCACGGCAAAGTGATTCTCTCATCAGGAAAAGAAGCAGATTATTACGTTGATTTACGTCGGATAACCCTAGACAGTGAAGCAGCCCCACTTGTTGGTGAAGTGATGCTTGAAACCACTAAAGATTGGGATTACGAAGCAGTTGGCGGGCTAACACTTGGTGCTGATCCCGTTGCGACAGCGATGATGCATGTTGCTGGACGCCAAGGCCGGAAACTAGATGCATTTGTAGTTCGTAAAGCGGAAAAAGCACATGGCTTACAACGCCGTATTGAAGGACCAGATGTTAAAGGTAAGCGCGTATTAGCTGTGGAAGATACTTCAACAACTGGCGGTTCAGTAATGACCGCCGTAGAAGCCCTTCGTGAAGCCGGCGCAATTGTTGTTGGAGTGGCGACTATTGTTGAGCGAGGCGCAGCGCCCCTTCTTAAAGAAAATAATCTCGAATATAAGTACGCATATTCACTTACTGACTTAGGCCTCTGACAATCATGCGATCTTTACTAGTGAAACTAGTGATCGCATTATTATGTTGCGCCCCCATCTATACGGCTTCAGCCGATACTATTCAAATTCCAGATGAATCTACTTCATGGCTAGAGGAACTCAATTACTACAGACTCTCTTCAGGGTTAGATCCAGTAGTTGAGTCGGTTGAATATTCGAAAGCTGCTGCGGCACACGCAAAATATGTTGCTGAATCAAATTCTTCGTTTTTTGTTGGACAATATCAAAATAGGCATACAGAAAACCCTGCATCCCCGTTTGCCACCACTGCTGGTGTGACTATTGGAGCGGGAAACTTATCTTGGAGCCCAAAGGAATCTCTTAAAGATGCAGTAGATAATTTGATGACGGCTCCGATTCATACAATCGGTTTTCTACGCGAAAATTTAACAACTGTGGGAGCTGCAGAAATGTGGTCACCAAATGACAAAGCTTATGTACACTCTTTTAGCAATATATCCGGTATGAAAACAACACCACGGACAAAGACTGTTCTCTTCCCTGGGAATGGCGCGATTGTAAAATTCAATTCTTTTCAAGGTGGAGAAAACCCTGAGCCTCGTGAAGGTTGCCAAGGAGATTACAAAAGCTTCCAAGGATTAGCGATAGAGGCATCTCTACTCAACACCCCATCGGCGAGTCTTACGGCAACACTCACTCGGCCTGATGGTGTTGTATTGAGCAACGCAAGGGATTTATGTGTGACTACGGAGTTAAGTGCTAAAACTAGCGATCCAATTTATGGCCCTGCTCTAAAAAGTATTTATGCAGCTGATCATCTTGTAATCATCTTCTCCAAGGAACCACTTCAAGAAGGCAAGAATTCAGTCACCATTAACAATCCTGGTAGCGAAGACATCACTTGGAGTTTCACTGCTTTATCTCCACCCCTAAATACAACTTCGAAGCTTTCTGCCAGTGCGAAAGAATTGCAATGGAATCCTATTTCAGGCAGCGTGTTAAATCCTGTGACAGGGTATGTGGTCGTTGTAAAAAATAAGAATATGTCGCTCGTAAAATCATTCCCGACAACGCAAACACATATAAATTTTGATTCATTGGGGCTGGGAGGGGACTTATCTTCTTATTTGTTTTGCGTAGACGTGACAACCCGAACTCAAACTACAAGTGCAAATTCCTGTTACTACGGGCCTCCGGCAGGAAAATCACAGAACTTAACGCCATATTTTCCGTACGTGGGGAATCTTGCATATGTTGGTCAAACTATTTCTGTTTTCGGTGACCTATATGCGGTAAATACTTCAGTAGAAATATTAACCCCAAACATTTGTTCTGCAGAAGCGGCGCCAGCAGGTGGCCAAACTCTCGTAATTGGCAAGGCAGCTGGTCAATGCTCCGTGACAATTTCTAATGATGGATCGTATGGAGTAAACGCAATAAAGAAAACCTTTAATTTTAACTTTAAAGCGAACCCGGGAGGCAATTCAAAGGCACCACTGAAACCTAGTTTCAAATCAATTATATGTATCAAAGGAAATAGGACCATGCATATTCTGGCAACAAATCCCAAATGCCCAACAGGATATAGAATCAATAAATAGCGAAAAGCCTTACGACAAGTGCTTGCGAGTTCGCCATTCTTTAATAACTTCCCAAAGAATTGGCGCGATAGAGACGACAACAATCACGCCAACAATCGGAACGATATATTGATCAACTGAGCCTTTGAGGCTTTCGCCGACCCAATACCCGCCCCAGATAAAACCCTCAGTCCAAACAAGTGCGCTGACGACATTCCAAAAAAAGAATTTTTTGTGAGGCATTTCTAAAATTCCAGCGACCGGATTTACCAAGTGACGCACGATGGGTATAAACCGACCCAAGAAAATCATCTTGCCATAGCCGTACTTCGCCATCCACTTTTCCATCGTCCGAAGCCGGGAAGGATTGAAATATTTAGAATCTTCTTTTTGAAAAAGTTTGATGCCATATTTATAACCAAGCCAATGGCCAAATTGTGAGCCGGCAATGGCAAAGACAGGGGCTCCTATTGCTAGGGCCACTATTGAAATCTTTAAGTGAATGGCTGTGCCCGTTCCAGAAGCTGCGACACCACCAATAAACAATAAAGAGTCGCCAGGAAGGCCAAGGACTAATGGGAGTCCGGTCTCCAAGAAGAGAATTACGTATATGCCAGCCAACCCAAAGGTATTGATGGCTCCATCTGCAGTCCAAATATTCATTACCTATATCGTACTGGGCTAACCCAGGAAAACTAGACTTAGCCAATCATGAGTGGAAAAACCAGAAGAAATTTAGCAATCACTGTCTCAGTAATTGCCACTTTAATTGCTGTCCCCTCTTTCTCGGCTTCACCGCTAACCGCCTATCAAAACCAAGGGCTAAATTGGAAAAGTTGTGGATCTGGCCTTGAATGCACAACTTTTAAAGTCCCATTAAATTATTCGGCAATAAGTAGTAAATCTTTTACTCTCTCAGTCGTTCGCCATAAAGCAACTAACACGAATCAACGAATTGGAACTCTCTTTGTAAATCCAGGGGGACCAGGGGGATCTGCCTTCGATTACGCTTCAGCAGCAACGCGAATTGTTTCTAAAAAAATTGCGCAACGCTATGACATTGTGGGGTTTGACCCTCGAGGAGTTGGTAAATCCGAACCCATTCGCTGTTTATCCGACGCGGAAGAAGATTCATATCTTTCGGCCGACACGGCAGTCCTTACAAAAAATGACTTAAACTCACTGCTATCGCGAGCTAAGTTTTTTGCTTTAAAATGCGCAGAACCATCTAATAGTAAAATTGCTTTTGTCGGAACAATTGATAACGCTCGGGATATGGAGCTACTTCGCCAAATTCTCAAAGAACCACGACTCAACTTTCTTGGAAAGAGTTATGGAACATATCTAGGAACATTGTATGCAGCCCTATATCCAACAAAAGTTGGAAGATTTGTGCTGGATGGAGCGGTGGATCCAAATGCGTCTAGCGGTTCTCAAAACCTGGGCCAAGCAATTAGTTTTGATAAAGCGCTACTGGACTACCAAAACAAAAGTAAGAGCTTCACGCAGCAAAAGATTCTTGCTTTCATTAATTCACTTTACTCAAAACCATTACAGCTACCATCAGGACGAAAATTGACTGCCTCAATGGCAATCGTAGGAATAGCGGCGTCTCTCTACGATAACGCAAATGGATGGCCAACTTTAACTAGCGCTCTCGATGCAGCAATTAATAAAGGGGATGCAAGACCATTAATTGATCTTTCCGATATTTACAATCGGAGAGATGCAAATGGGCACTATTCGAATGAAAATGATATTTCACAAGCTATTTCATGTTTGGATATATCCGATACGCGCTCTGTTTCGCAAATGACCTCTGATGGGAGCGTCATGAAAGTTCGGGCGCCAGTATTCGGGCCTTTTCTGACATATGCGGGCTTAGCTTGTAAGTACTGGAAATATCGGCCATCAGCAAAACCTTCGACGAAATCAATTCTTACAAATCCGATCATGATTATAGGAGTCACAAAGGATCCTGCAACTCCATACTCATGGGCGAAGAAATTACATCTTGTTTTCAAAAAAAGTTCATTGGTTACCTTCGTAGGTGAAGGCCACACAGGGCATAACCGTGGAAATAAGTGCGTAGATATTGCAGTTGATAGCTATTTATTGCAAGGAATACTGACGAAATCAATAACCTGTACTAGTTAACGCAGCTCTCTATAGCTTTTGTAATTCCTTGTAAATAAATTAATTCCATATATTTTGTAACTAAAGTAATAAAAATTTTGGACTGGGCAAGTTCCGACGAGAACACGCCCGATTCTGCAAAGAATGTTGATGCATATTCTTCTATCGTGGCAGAGCGTGCAGCGATTTCTATGAGCTTCTGCTTAGCGGGATCCTTCATTTCGTCGGCAATTTCTCCGGAAATAAAATCTCCAAAAGGTGCAATACACATTATCCATGCAGCAACAGTTAGAGCAAGGGTCTTGGGCTCTCTACCTAATTTGATAGCTTCTAGCGCAGGGGTTGTAATTCGTTGTGGCAATTTTGTGGATCCATCAGTACCAACTCGAGAAGTTTTATCACCCAAAACGCTGTTAGACCATCGACTAAATAGCTGTTGGATATAGCTGTCTGCATCAATTGCTTCGGGAATCTCAAATGAAGGTAAGTAATCTTGATACAACGCCTGCGTGAGTACTTTCTCAATGAGCGGATCAAAACGCGAAGCGGGGATAGCTTCATGACCACTCAAGGCACCTAAATAAGCCAATAACGAATGTGCTCCGTTGAGTAAACGTAACTTCATCACCTCAAACTTTTCAACATCGGGAGTGAAAATAACTCCTGCCAATTCCCAAGCAGGTCTACCAGCCGCAAAATCATCTTCTAGCGCCCACATAGTAAATTCCTCGGCTGGAACTGGAATTTGGTCAATTAAGGTAAGGCGCTTAGCGGCCATATCTAAATGACGCTGCTCCGTTCCAGGCACAATACGATCGACCATCGAATTTGGAAACGTTGTACTTTCTAGTAAAAACTTCTCGAGTTCTAAAGACTGTGGTAAATGTGAAATGAACTGGTGCAATAAAAGTTGGCATTTGCGCCCGTTTTCAGAGATATTGTCGCAACTTAAAACAGAAATGGGACTAGATCCCGCTGCAATGCGCTTAATAAATCCTTGTGCTAAAAGTCCGTAGATAGTTTTTGGTACACCAAGCTTTAAATCATTTTGAATATCTGGATGTTCAATATCAAGACTTCGAGTTGTCTGTGAGATGTAATAGCCCGCTTCTGTCACAGTGAGGGAGACAATTTTTGTAGCTTGTTCTGCAATTTGGTCAATAATTTGTACCGCGCCTTGGGTTCCAACATGTGCCCCAGTATGTATTCCTGGAATTACCACTTTTTCTGTATTGGGACCGATCTCTAAAACACTATACAAACAATCTTGTGCATTCATTGCTTCGATGAGTGAGGTATTTCGCATTGAGTAAGCGCTAATTCCCCAATTTCCACCCGCTTCTTCCATCGCCAAAGCTGTGTACACAGCCAAGTGCGCGCGGTGAAAATTGCCTAAACCGATATGAACAATACCCGTAACAAGCGGAGCGCTCTTAAGAATGAGATTCTCAGATGAAACAGTGCTTCGAGATAGCCGCACACCTGATGTCATAGGGCGGAGCGTACAGGGCAATTCTTGCGATGTGTAAGATAAGGAAATGAAGGCATTTTCAATTAACGGAAAACTCGATGGCGCGTTGATTGAGCTTCCAGATCCGATTCCAAACGAGGATGAGGTTCGAATAAAAATTTCATTCGTAGGTATCTGCGGATCTGACCTTCATTATTATTTTGAGGGAGCAAACGGAGCTTTCGTTGTAAAACAACCTCTTATCCCTGGCCATGAATTGAGTGGGACAATTGATTTAGATCCATCCGGTGAGTTAGCCGTTGGAACTCGCGTGACACTCCACCCAGCAACGTTTGGGGAAAGTGAAAAAGGAATTGAAGATAAAAGGCACTTGTGGCCAAAAGGCGCCTACTTAGGAAGCGCATCTACTTGGCCTCACACACAAGGCGCAATGTCTGATTACTTTATTGCAAAAAAATCGATGATTAGAGTTCTTCCAGAAAATTTAGAATTAAACATCGCGGCGCTAGCCGAACCTATGGGTGTTGCTCTTCACGCAATAAATGTTGGTGGAGGCGTGCAAGGTAAAGATATTTTAGTTTCAGGATCTGGGCCAATTGGCTTACTTGTTGTAGCAGCTGCAAAAATTATGGGCGCTGCAAGCGTAACCGCCACAGATATTTTATCTGGAGCGCTATCTCGCGCGGCGCAAGTTGGTGCCACAACCACACTTCAAATAGGGGCAGCAGAAGTACCTGAAAATTCTTTTGATATTGTTTTTGAGTGCTCAGCGGCTCCGGTCGCTATCTCATCAGCTTTCCAAGCAGTTCGTCGTGCCGGAATTGTCGTTCAAGTAGGAATGCTAGGCGCCGGTCCTCAACCCATTGCGATTGCGCCATTAATTGCTAAAGAAATTCAACTACGAGGTACTTTCCGCTTCAATGATGAAATTACGGACGCGGTTGCACTTCTTGCTCAAAATCCCTGGATTGCTAGCGTCATCACCCACGAGTTTGCAGCCATAGATGCTCTCGAAGCATTTAGCGTTGCTAAGAACTCAGAGATTTCAGGCAAAGTTCTCGTTCGAATGAATTAGTGAGCAAAACTTTCGACAAAATCTGCGCTTAGTTTTGCAGGATCAGCTAAATAGAACGGAATGTTTGGCGTATTGCCAGGCTCAATCTTCACAAAAATAATGGAAACCTCTTGCGCCTCTGAGCGCGATTCAATGTGAGATTTCATCTCTTCTGCAGTTGAACATTGCACTGTCCACAAACCTAAGCCTTTCGCGGCACCAGCGATATCAACAACAGTTGCCTGTGAGAGCATTTGGTCGGCTGAAGCGTGCTGGCCGTTATCTAACACAACGACAATAAGGTTTTTTGGCCCATACGCTTTAAGCGTTGGCAAAATACTAAATCCCATCAACAATGAACCGTCGCCATCTATAACCCCAACTCGACCTTTGTGGCCAAGTGCGATTCCTAATCCAACAGGAGTTGTTAACCCCATCGAATCAAGAAGTGGGAGGTGGGTTTTTTTGCGAGAAATACTGGCCATTTCACGAGCCGTCGCACCACAGGTAATAACTAGTGGATCATTTGCGAAAACTGTATCAAGTACTTTAAGAGCATCCATTCTTTTCATTTACATTGTCTCCATGCCTGGGTGTAGGGATTCAAAAAGAGTGACAATCGGGCGACGTTGAATGACAGAAAGTTTTGCCGCAGCAAGTGTTCCAGCTCGCCAAATTTCTGGAGAGTCGCTAATTTCAAGCTCTTCCACACGAATGCCAAGTTTTCTCAAAAGATCGGGAGCAGATTCTGAAATTGAGTGAATCATAGAGTTGTATTCACCAAGCCCACCTCGCGTATTTGCAAAAATTGGGAAACCGGCGTGATAAGCCTGGGCAAAAGTGGCAAGGGCAGTAAGCGCGTTACCAAAACCGTTATCTTGCATAATAATCGCAACTTTTTTACCAGTAAGTGCTAAACCACCTGCAATTCCCACAGCTTCTTCTTCGCGATTTGCCATGACATTTGGAACGCCGAGAGATTCGAGTTTACGTATAACAGGGGCTGAATGTGAGGAAGGAACATAAACAAAGTGTTCGATACCCCAATCGGTTAAGCCGTCGGCAAGCGCACTTAAACGCGAATTAGCTTCCTTCATTTCATCTCCTAGCATGCACGCAAATAAAATATTAAGAGGATGCTACCTCGTGACGTATGCTAGCGCCATGACAAACGCATCGGCTAACCACAATCACACGGTCTGGACCCAATGGGAAGATTTAAAAGTTCCCGAAGGAATCCAAGCGCTTAACCCAAGGAACTTCCCACTTGATTCAAGTGATCTCACCCAGATTACTTTTTACGTTGCGCCATATATGGGTGGTCGTAAAGCACTTGAATACACAGCCGCAATGTCCAATCTCAAAGTTCTTCAAGTACCAAACGCAGGATTTGATGACGCTATTGAATTTCTCAAGCCTGGTGTGACTTTATGCAACGCCCGCGGAGTACACGACGCCTCAACAGCCGAGTTGGCAGTCACTCTGGCAATTTCATCACGCCGAGGTTTTTACGATTTTGCCAAGGCCCAACAGGCTGGAAAGTGGGAAAATAAGCGCTATTCATCATTTAATGACAGCAAAATTGGAATAGTTGGAGCCGGCTCAATCGCCAAAACCCTGGCGCACTACCTCTCTCCTTACGATGTAGAAATTTCATTCTTCTCTCGATCGGGCGCAGATGGCGCAATTAAAATTTCAGAGCTCGACGCACATTTGCCTACACTCGACATTCTTTTCCTTGTTCTACCGCTCAATGCTGAAAGCAAACACCTCATTAATGCCGCTCGATTAAAAGCCATGAAAGATGGCGCCGTTCTTGTAAATGTTGGCCGCGGGCCGATAGTTGATACAGACGCATTAGTAGCCGAGCTCAATACGGGTCGAATCTTTGCCGGGCTTGATGTGACAGATCCAGAACCACTTCCTGAAGGACACCCACTATGGAGTGCTAAGAATTTAATTCTCTCTCCACATGTTGGCGGAAACTCAACGGCATTTGATAGCCGCGCTAAGAAGTTGATTACACATCAGCTTGAATTGCTTGCTAGCGGCAAAGAATTAAGCAATATAGTGGCTCAGGGTTAGGCGTAAAAAGCTATTCGCTTAACTTTTCTATTTCACGAATAATTGCGCTGTGATCCAAATCGCCTTCACCATGGTTAATCAGTGATTCATATAACTGCGTAACTAATTGAGTAATTGGCAATTCTGTTTCACTAGATTGCGCAGCCTGTTTAGCAAAATGTAGATCTTTTAATAAAAATTTTGATTTGCCGCCTGGTGGAAACTCGCGCGCTTCAATTTTTGGGCGGCGTAACTCAAGAACAGCAGAGGTCGCTAAACCACCGGTGAAAATATCTAAAACTTTTGCAGCATCCAACCCCGCACGCCGCGCAAATGTAAGTGCTTCTCCAACTGCGGCTAAATTAATAGCCACAACTATTTGATTCGCAGCTTTTGTGAGTTGCCCTGCTCCAACTGGGCCCATCAATAAAACAGTCCGACCTATGGCATCGAAGATTGGTTTCACTTTATTGAAATTTTCTTCTTCCCCGCCAACCATGAGAGAAAGTGTTCCTTGCTGTGCTCCGATTTCACCACCACTCATAGGAGCATCCATCAAGACAATACCCTCTGTTTTAAGCTCGTCTGCTAGTTTCACAATTTCTACTGGTGAAACAGTGCTCATAACTACAAGCACATCACCGGCCTTAAGTGCTTTACGAAGTCCTTGATCTAGAAGCTCTAACAGTTGGGGTAAGTCAGGCAAAGTAATAAGGACCACTCGTGCATCAACCGAAGCGAGCTCTTCGCGAATATGAACTCCACCAGCGATTGCTGAAAGTCGCGCCGGCTCAGAACGATTCCATCCTTGGACCGAGAAGCCCGCCTTCACAAGATTAATTGAAATAGGCAGACCCATCTGCCCCAGACCTATAACAGCTACAGATTGTTTATCACTCATCTCTGAAACCTCTTTAATTTGTTTAGGAATTGAGGTGTTTCAAGTACGTCACGGTTAACAACAAATTGTGGGATCTCACCGCGGCTGATTGACTTAATGGAACCAAATGCACTTTTGCCCATTCCGAGTGCAAGCTCATCAGTCCATGCCAAGTTATGGGGAGTGAGGATTACATTCGCCATCTTCATAAGTGGATTATCGACGGCAATTGGTTCAACTTCAAATACATCAAGTCCAGCACCAGCAATCTCGCCATTTTGAAGGGCAGTAACCAAGGCCGCCTCATCCACGATTGGGCCACGAGAAACATTAATAAGCAAGGCACTCTTTTTCATTGTTTTAAATTCGGCCGTACTCAACATATGTAACGTTTCAGGAGTAAGCGCCGCTGTAACAAGAACAACATCGCACTGTGTAAGAAGTGTTTGTAAATCTACTAATTCAACGCCGAGCGCACTAGCTTCTTCAATCTTTTTCCAAGGATCAAAGGCAATTCGCTTTACATCAAATGGAGTCAATAGGCGAAAGAATTCACCCGCAACATTTCCAAGCCCAATAGTTCCAATTGTCTTTCCATTAACCCCAACCCCAAGACCTTGAATACGATTTGCCCAATCATCAGACCTTGCCTGGTTATCTTTAGCAACTAGGCGAAACATTGTTGCAAGCATGAGGGTGAGAGCTGCTGTTGCTACAGGCTTTTTAGAACCGTCTGGAGTGATGGTGAGCGCTACGCCCGCTTTTGTACACGCGGCCAAATCAATATTGTCGTACCCAACCCCAAACCGCGAAATTACCAACGGAGAATCTTCGGGCGCGCCAAATGAGTCTGCATTGACTCCAACACCAGCAAAGGCGATTGCGTCATAGCCTTTTAGGTCTGGAGCAGACATTACCGAACCAGAGTTATTCATAAACTCCCAATGGAGAGGCTCCAGTGTTTGGATTGAAACATCTCCCCAGCTAAATCCGCCAGCACCATTGGATAGATCGCTAGTAAGTCCAACTCTAAAATCCATGATTGAGTACCATTACTATCTCTCATTGAAACCCGTTTTAAACTTATATCGAAATAAACTTTACGCAAGTCTAGTGGAACATCTGCAAAATGAAACGGCGGTGGATATATGAAGGTGCTCTTGATGGGCCCGATGGGCGCCGGCAAATCCACACTCGGTAAAATCCTCTCTACGGAATTAGGTTGGCCATACTTCGATAACGATGGCGAGATCACAAGTAATTACGGTCTCAGTGCAAGTGAAGTGTCAGCGCTACCGATTGAAAAGCTGCACGAGCTAGAAAGCCAATACCTACGTGATGTACTTAAACGGCCTGAGTCTTTTATAGCCGGAGTCGCAGCATCAGTCATTGATAGCCCTAGCAATCGCGTTCTCATCGAATCAGCTTTTGCCATCTACTTACGCCTGCCGCTTTCAAAGATTGTTGAAAGGGCTGGCTCTGCGGGAGTAGGTCGACAAGCCATAGCGGAAAATAAAGAGCAGATTCTTATTGAGCGATTTAATCGTAGAGATCCACTTTATCGGGGTAGTGCAAAGCTGGTTATTGAATTAAGTAACTCGCCAAAGCGCGACGTTGCTCAGATTAAAAAACTCTTACTTAGCGAGCAGGCTTAGCAATATTCTTTTCATCCCGGTCGGCAATATAGAAAATCACTAAGGCGATAGCGGTAATAAGAGCTGCTGACCAAAGAGGTGATGTGTAGCCGAATTTTTGAGCAATCAAGAAACCGCCAGCCGATGCGCCGATAGTGTTCCCAATGTTGAATGAAGCAATATTGGCTCCTGATGCAAGAGTGGGCGCGCTTTTGGCATAACGCATGACACGAGTCTGTACCGCAGATGCTGGGGCAAATCCAAGAATTCCCATTAAGAATATGCAGATGATCGAAGCCGGCTTATTAGCCGCAGTAATTGCAAAGATCACAAGAATTACTAATAGCCCACCCAAGTATCCACTTATTGTTGCCCGCAAATTCTTATCGGCTGATTTTCCACCAAAGTAGTTTCCGATAAATATTCCAATCCCAAAAAGAAAGAGGATGTAAGGGATTGTTGAATCGGCAAAATGTGTCACCTTGGTCAAGGTGTAGGCGATATAGGTAAACCCACCGAACATTCCACCGAAGCCAAAGATCGTAATGAATAGTGAGTACCAAACTTGGCGCTGCTTAAATACCTGAAGTTCTTCTCGGATAGTTCTAGGACCAGTCTCAGAATCGTGCGGCGGATCAATAGGAACCAAAGCCAAAATCGCAAGGAAAGCTGCAATACCAATTCCGGAGATCGTAATAAAAGTGGAGCGCCATCCAAAATGCTGACCAATCCACGTTCCAAATGGAACACCAAGCACATTTGCGACAGTCAACCCGGTAAACATAATTGAGACAGCTCTAGCTTTCTTATTTTGGTCTACAAGGTCTGTTGCGACAACAGCGCCGATTCCAAAGAAAGCTCCGTGACAAAGAGCGGAAACCACCCGGCCAACCATCATTATTGAAAATGTGTGTGCCACACCACTAATAAAATTACCCACAACAAAAAGTGTCATCAAACTAAGTAAAACTTTCTTTCGTTCTAATTTAGTTACTGCAATCGTTATAAAAACTCCTCCAAAAGCGACACTGATTGCGTACCCAGAAACCAGGTACCCAGCAGTCGCTGCTGAAATATGGAAGTCCGACCCAATTTGGGGAAGTAATCCGATTGTTCCAAATTCGGTGAGACCAATTCCAAATCCACCAAGGGCGAGGGCGTACAGAGCTATGGGCATAATGGGAATGGTAGCCCCCACTCACCCTCTTCCCTAGATAACAGTTCCGTGATAATCAGAAAATAACTTTGACCAGTTAGGCAACACTGTTATTGTCGGCATCTGTGCCTAAGGGAGTTTTATGAATCATTCGCAAGCCGTTTTACAAATTAGAGGCTTGGATAAATCTTTCTATGCAACACATGCGGCGAACGATGTCCACTTTGATGTAAACGCTGGTGAAATTGTTGCGCTACTAGGAGAGAACGGCGCCGGTAAATCAACAGTTATTAAAATGCTTGCAGGTGTTTATATCCCAGACTCGGGTGAAGTCCTTATTGATGGAAATAAAATTCAACTAGATGGAAAAAATCACGAAATTGCTTTCGTCCACCAAACCCTTGGACTCATTGAGTGGATGACTGTTGCTGAAAACATCGCTCAGATTATTGGTTACCAAAAGCGCTTTGGCCTAATTAGTCCA
>CAILYP010000037.1:0-2951 GCA_903838475.1 uncultured Actinomycetes bacterium
AGCCATATCGTTGCAAGCGGTGGAAGTCGAAGAGTTGTCGGGACTCCGACAATCGATTCAATCCTCGAATTTGTAACCCCGCTCCCACCGAAACTCAAACTATCTGTATTGAGAATTTCATTCCACGTTCCCGCAGTAGGAAGTGGGAGTAAATAATTTTCGTGCGGGACGGGGGAGAAGTTAGTAATTGCCACAATGCATTCCCCGGTTTCAGACCAGCGCGCGAAAGCCATTGTGTTACCTGCCCCATCGTTGTCCACCAACCAGGTAAAGCCTTCGCTGGATGTGTCGCGCTCCCAGAGCGGTGAGTTCGCGCGATAGAGAATATTGATCTCTTTCACGCAGCCTTGTACTCCGCTGTGTTCCTCGTAGTCGGTTAAATGCCAATCAAGTGAACGAGCCTCACTCCACTCATCATTTTGCGCAAATTCACATCCCATAAAGAGAAGCTTCTTGCCTGGATGCGCCCACATGAAACCATAAAGTGCTCGGAGAGTTGCCAGCTTTTGCCATCGGTCGCCAGGGATTCGACTAAGAAGTGATCCTTTTCCATGAACAACTTCATCATGGGAAAGTGGAAGCAAGAAATTTTCAGACCATGCGTAAAGAATTGAGAACGTTATTTCATTGTGATGGTAAATACGGTGAATTGGATCATGATGTATATATTCAAGAGTGTCATGCATCCACCCCATGTTCCATTTGAAACCAAACCCAAGGCCATTTTCACTTGTTGGTTTTGTTACTCCTGCCCAGGCAGTTGATTCTTCTGCAATCATCATTATTCCGGGTACTTGCCGATATGCGGTTGCCGTTACCTCTTGTAGTAATGCAACGGCCTCAAGATTCTCGCGCCCACCAAGCTTATTAGGCAGCCACTCACCTTCTTTTCGCGAGTAATCTAAATACAGCATCGAAGCTACCGCATCGACTCGAATTCCATCAACGTGATACTCAAGGAGCCAATAGAGAGCACTCGCTACTAAGAAATTTCGAACTTCATTGCGACCATAATTAAATATCAAGGTTCCCCAGTCTGGATGCTCACCGAGTCTGGGATCTTCGTGTTCGTAAAGGGCCGTTCCGTCAAAACGGGCAAGTGCCCATTCATCTTTTGGAAAGTGGGCAGGAACCCAATCTAAGATGACCCCAATTCCAGCTTGATGAAGTGCATTAAGAAAGAATTTAAAGTCATCGGGTGAGCCAAACCGAGATGTCGGTGCAAAGAGTGAAGTCACTTGGTATCCCCACGATCCACCGAAAGGATGTTCCATAATGGGGAGAAGCTCTACATGTGTGAAGCCGTTTTCAAGAATGTAATCCGTTAATTCTTTGGCGAGTTCACGATAAGAGAGCCCAGGTCGCCATGACCCAAGATGAACTTCATAAGTACTCATTGGTGATTTCCACGGTTGAAAAGTTTCGCGCTCCTTCATCCACGCTTCGTCATGCCAAGCAAAGTTGGATTCGTGAACTATCGACGCTGTATCAGGAGGAACCTGTGTTGCTTGCGCCATGGGATCAGCATGATCAACCCAACGCTTATCTGGACCATTGATTGCAAACTTGTACTTAGTTCCAGCTCCGAGTTCTGGAATAAATATTTCCCAAATACCATTTGCTCCAAGGGGAATCATCGGATGAGTGTTTTTATCCCAAAAATTATGATCTCCAATAAGACTTACGGCTCGCGCATTAGGAGCCCAAACCGAGAATGCCGTCCCGAGGAGCTCACCGCGAGAATCACGACGTACATGCGCCCCCAATACCTGCCATAGGCGTTCATGTCGCCCTTCAGCGATCAGGTATAGATCCATCTCACCTAGCGTTGAATGTGGGTTCAAATAACCAACAGGCGGGAACTTTACTGTGGGTTTTTTGCTAAAAAACTTTTTGATCATGGACGATCCACGTAGGCAATATGAGCAACTTTTCCATCTGGTCGCCCTGGATTTAGTTTCACAAAAGTATGTGGATGCCAAGTATAAGTTTTTCCATCAAGCAAATCTTTAACATCAAAAGTATCGCTTTCAAATCCTAAGAACCACATATCCCAATGAATCATGCTCTCTTGCGGTCCTTTTGGATCTAGGTTCACTACGACGAGAACAAGGTCACTTCCTTCTCGTTTGGAGTAAGCAATGATGTTTTCATTATCACTTGGGTGAAATTGCAGATTACGTAAACGTTGCAAAGCTGGGTGTTCACGACGTATTGCATTGAGTTGAGCGATAAAAGGCTCAAGTGTCTGGCCAGCTTTACGAGCTTTGTCCCAGTCACGGACCTTAATCTCATATTTCTCTGAGTCTTTGTATTCTTCCCCGCCCTCGTGAAGCGGCACGTGTTCGTAGAGTTCATATCCGGCATACATTCCCCACGATGGGCTCATCGTTGAAGCGAGCACAGCACGCAAAGCGAAAATGGCAGGATTCCCGCTCTGTAGATGGATGGGCAGAATATCTGGAGTATTTACCCAGAGATTTGGTCTGAAAAAAGCACTTGTATCCTTCGATAGCTCGCGTCCATATTCAGTCAATTCATTTTTGGTGACGCGCCAAGTGAAATATGTATAGGACTGTTGGAATCCGGCTTTCCCAAGTGCATGCATCATCGTGGGGTGTGTAAATGCTTCAGCAAGAAAGATAACGTCCTGAAATTCTTGATTAATTGCGTGGATTAGCTCCTGCCAAAAATTAACCGGTTTGGTGTGAGGATTATCAACTCGAAATATATTGATTCCTTGTGAAATCCAATATTTCACAATTCGTAAAACTTCAGCAAATAATTGTGGATAGTCATTATCAAAATTAATCGGATAGATATCTTGATACTTCTTTGGCGGATTTTCTGCGTACGCAATCGTTCCATCTGGGCGTTTAGTGAAAAATTCTTCATTGGTCGTAACCCAGGGATGGTCAGGGGAGCACTGCAGTGCAAGGTCTAAAGCAACT
>CAILYP010000038.1:0-3181 GCA_903838475.1 uncultured Actinomycetes bacterium
CAAAACTTTATGCTTCAGCGGTAATCACTTTGGATGCTGCACTGGCTTAATCAGCGACTAACCAGCTGTTAACTAGCTAATAAGTCCCACTAAGGCACGGGTGGTGGGCGCTGGCTTGCCTTGCCCGTCTATCGCGTATCGTCTATCGCGTATCGTCTATCGCGTATCGAACGGTCGCAAATCTCCCGTGCTAGAGTTTCGGAGTGACTTCACCTACCGCTGGTGCCCGTTTCAAGAAGGCGCTACTCGAAGAATCTCCTTTGCAAGTCATTGGCACAATCAATGCGAATCATGCACTTCTCGCTAAGCGAGCCGGATATAAGGCAATTTATTTATCAGGCGGTGGAGTAGCAGCAGGTTCTCTTGGAGTTCCTGATTTGGGTATTTCGGGGCTTGAAGATGTACTGATCGATATTCGTCGCATCACCGATGTATGCGATCTGCCATTGATGGTTGATGTCGATACAGGCTTTGGAGCGTCAGCCTTCAATATCGCCCGTACTGTTCGCGCAGTTATCAAAGCTGGCGCTGGTGCGCTTCATATTGAAGATCAGGTCGGTGCAAAACGTTGTGGCCATCGCCCAAATAAAGAACTTGTTACAAAAGCTGAAATGGTTGATCGCATCAAAGCTGCAGTTGATGCTCGAACCGATCCTGATTTCACCATCATGGCTCGTACCGATTCTCTTGCAGTTGAGGGAATTGAAGCAGCAATTGATCGCGCCGGCGCATTTATTGAAGCAGGAGCAGATGCGCTCTTTCCAGAAGCAATTCGAGATCTTGAGACGTATAAGAAATTTACCGATGCATTCGATGTCCCAATTCTGGCTAACATAACTGAGTTTGGGCTTTCACCATTATTTACCGTGGATGAGCTTGCAAGCGTTGGCATCGATATAGTCCTATACCCCCTCTCGGCCTTCCGCGCGATGAATAAAGCCGCCGAAGAGGTGTACCGAGTAATTCGTAAAGAAGGAACACAGAAATCGGTAGTGGATCATATGCAAACTCGAGATGAGCTATATCAAAGTATTAATTACTACGACTATGAGAATGCGTTAGATAAATTTTTGAAAGATGGAGAAAAGTAATGAGTGAAGAAAAGATAATCACAGAATTTAAGCCTAAGAAATCAGTCGCACTTTCTGGCGTTACTGCTGGAAATACCGCGCTGTGCTCAGTAGGCAAGTCTGGAAATGACCTACATTATCGAGGCTATGACATTGCGGATTTAGCGGCCAACTGTGAATTTGAGGAAGTTGCGCATCTACTGATTCACGGCAAACTTCCTAACGTTGTAGAGCTTGCTGCTTATAAGAAGAAATTAAAGTCATTACGTGGATTGCCAACTCATCTCAAAGCAGTATTAGAGCAACTTCCAGCATCTGCTCATCCCATGGACATCATGCGCACTGGCGTTTCAGCTCTTGGGTGTATCGATCCAGAAGGAGCATCGCATTCTGAGGTACAGGCGCGTGAAATTGCTGATCGACTAATTGCTTGTTTACCATCAGTGCTGTTGTACTGGTATCACTTTGCTAATAGCGCAAAGCGAATCGAAGTCGAGACCGATGATGATTCGATTGGTGGACATTTCCTCCACCTGTTGCATGGTTCTAAGCAGAGTGAGCTATGGGAAAAAGCGATGCACGCTTCTCTTATTTTGTACGCTGAGCACGAATTTAACGCATCTACATTTACTGGCCGAGTGATAGCTGGAACAGGCTCAGATATTTTCTCAGCAATTACAGGAGCAATCGGGGCACTTCGCGGACCAAAACATGGTGGTGCGAATGAGGTAGCACTTGAAATTCAAAGGAGATACAGCAGTGCCGATGAAGCTGAAAAAGATATTCGTGCGCGCGTTGAAGCTAAAGAAGTTGTGATTGGCTTCGGACATCCAGTTTATACAATTTCAGATCCGCGTAATCCAATTATTAAAGCCGTAGCTAAATCGGTCTCAGAAGATAAGGGCGATATGGCTCTTTTTGAAATTGCTGAGCGGATCGAGTCCGTTATGTGGGATGCGAAGAAAATGTTTCCAAATCTTGACTGGTTCTCGGCTGTTGCATACGAGAAGATGAATATTCCAATGCTCTTTTTTACTCCAATATTTGTCATTGCTCGCACAACGGGCTGGTCTGCGCACATCATTGAGCAGAGAATTGATAACAAAATTATTCGACCAAGTGCAAACTACACGGGTCCAGAAGACCTTGCCTTTGTATCAATCGAAAATCGGTAATCGCTCAAGTCCATATCGCTCAAGTCCATATCGCTCAAGCAAGTAAGGAAGTAACACAACTATGTCATCAGCCATAACCAAAGTTAATCAAGAATACGATCCAGAGATCTCAGCTATTGTCGACTACGTCTTGGATTATCAAATTACATCTGATGTAGCTTATGAAACAGCATGGAATTGCTTTCTTGACACTTTAGGTTGCGGATTAGAAGCACTTGAATATCGCGAATGCCGCAAGATGCTTGGACCAGTTGTTCCTGGCGTGACTATCGCGAATGGAGTTCGTGTTCCTGGAACAAACTTTGAGCTAGACCCTGTTCAGGGCGCATTTAATATTGGCGCGATGATCCGCTGGTTAGATTTTAATGACACATGGTTAGCCGCTGAGTGGGGACATCCTTCGGATAATTTAGGTGGAATTCTTGCAGTTGCTGACTATCTTTCACGTGTTTCCGTCTCGCAAGGTGGCAAATCGCTCACCATAAAAGATGTATTAACAGGAATGATTAAAGCCCACGAAATACAGGGATGTATTGCACTTGAAAATTCATTTAATAAAGTCGGCATAGATCACGTTGTACTAGTAAAAGTCGCATCCACTGCTGTTGTTTCGCAGATGATGGGACTAACACGTGAGCAAACGCTTGCTGCAGTCTCCCTTGCCTGGGTTGATGGCCAATCACTTCGTACCTATCGCCACTATCCAAATGCTGGTTCTCGTAAATCTTGGGCAGCAGGCGATGCCACCTCACGCGCCGTGCGATTAGCTCTGATTGCTAAGACTGGTGAAATGGGTTACCCAACAGCACTCTCTGCGAAAACCTGGGGTTTTTATGACGCTTCATTCCGCGGAAATTCCTTTAAGTTTCAGCGCGCCTATGGCTCGTATGTAATGGAGAACGTACTTTTTAAAATCTCATTTCCAGCAGAATTTCA
>CAILYP010000039.1:0-1718 GCA_903838475.1 uncultured Actinomycetes bacterium
AGAACGTGGTTATAGCCTGATGATTGGTGGGGAGAAAGATGTTGTCGAGCGACTAAATCCAATCTTTAAGGCACTTGCTCCCGGCGTTGAGGCGGCGCAACGTACTCCAGGGAAAACAGGGACTCCATCTCAAGCTGAAACAGGTTTTTATCATTGCGGACCTGTTGGTGCTGGCCACTTTGTAAAAATGGTCCACAATGGAATTGAATATGGAGCGATGGCTGCATATGCGGAGGGGCTAAATCTGCTTCATGCTGCGGGTGATGGAATCAAACATCCAACATCTGTTGGAAATCACAACGAGACTAAGTACGACTTGAACTTAGCTGAGATTACTGAAGTGTGGCGCCGAGGTTCAGTTGTAGCTTCTTGGCTCCTTGATCTCACAACGACTGCCTACGCCGAAGATTCACAACTTTCGACTTATGAAGGTTCGGTTTCTGACTCTGGCGAAGGCCGATGGACGGTTCAGACAGCGATAGATGCTGGAACACCTGCAAATGTATTGAGCGCCTCGCTCATGGATAGATTCTCATCGCGAGGTAACGGACTTTATGGAAATAAGGTTCTTTCAGCAATGCGGATGAAATTTGGCGGCCATATAGAAGTCAAGAAGAGCAAATAACTAGATGAATCCACGAGTTATTCAGAAGAGACCGGCCGAT
This sequence comes from uncultured Actinomycetes bacterium, assembly GCA_903838475.1. Taxonomy (GTDB): domain Bacteria; phylum Actinomycetota; class Actinomycetes; order Nanopelagicales; family Nanopelagicaceae; genus PALSA-747. Next base: position 666 of record CAILYP010000039.1, read on the forward strand.
GCCCTTGTCATGTTCGGAGCTACGGGTGATCTAGCTAAGAAAAAGTTATTTCCAGCTCTGTACAACATGGCTAAAAGTGGATTTTTAAATATTCCCGTTTATGGAGTTGCATCTTCAAAATGGAACCATGAACAATTTGCTCAGCACGCTACTGATGGAATATTGGCTGCAGTCAACGACCCTGATACTGCGGTTCTGGAAAAACTTGAATCCCACCTTGAATTGATAGTGGGAGATTATGCTTCGACAGAACTTTATGAAGAACTCGCAAGAGTTCTAAAAGATAAAGAAAAGCCGGTAATTTATTTAGCAATACCACCCGCTGCCTTTGAAAATATTACACAAGGGTTAGCCCGAGTCGGATTAACTAATCGTTGTCGCCTTGTGGTGGAAAAACCATTTGGACGAGATCTAGAGTCTGCCGAGCACTTACAAGGTGTCTTGGAAGCTGTGCTTCCCGAAAAACGTATTTATCGTATTGACCACTATCTTGGTAAAGAGTCGGTCGAGGATATTTTGATATTTCGATTCGCAAATTCCATTTGGGAACCACTTTGGAATCGTCGCTATATCAATAGCATTCAGATCACGATGGCTGAAGATTTCGGAATCGAAGGTCGCGGTAAGTTTTACGACGGGGTCGGAGCAATTCGCGATGTTCTACAGAATCACTTGCTCCAAGTACTTGCACTGATCGCAATGGAACCGCCTGCGGATATGTCTCCAGAGTCTATGGAGATGGAAAAATTAAAAATCTTTCGTGCCATTTCCGACCTTACGCCAAGTGAAATTGTTAGAGGTCAATATGTTGGATACTTGGATGAACCTGGCGTTGCACCCCATTCACAAACAGAAACTTTCGTAGCTGCAAAGGTTCACGTTGATTCATGGCGTTGGGCTGGAGTTCCATTCATCATTCGTACGGGCAAAGCGCTAGCTGAAACTATGCTTGAGGTAATTGTGGAGTTTAAGCAGCCTCCTCGTATGTTGTTTGCTGAGACCCAAGAAGCCTCACCCAATATTTTGCGCTTTCGTTTAGGTAAGAAAGATGGC
>CAILYP010000040.1:0-20658 GCA_903838475.1 uncultured Actinomycetes bacterium
GGATTTCCAGCATCAGGATATACCGCTTGCATTGCAGCTTCTGCAGCTGCCATATGGTCTGGATGACTTGAAAATATGCGATCCCAATTTCGTTCAGGATTTTGAATAACCATACGTTGTGGTCGTACGGTTCGAATTGCACGAACGACATCTTTGCGAAGCTCGATGGTTGCCTGTAGGTGCCCATCTACGTAATTGAGAAAATGAATGTCTGTAACGCCTAATATTTTTCCAGCGTTGCGCTGTTCTTGTTGACGAATTTTTGGCATCTCGGTGCGAGGAACATCTGGATCAACGCCCCCTTGGTCGCCATTAGTACAGATGTAGTAGGAGATTGCGATTCCCTTATCAGTCCATTGGGCGATAGTTCCTCCCGCACCAAAATCAAGGTCATCTGGGTGAGCAGTCACGAAAAGTATGCGCTCAATCTCGCTGTCAGCTATGGGAGAGGTAGTGGTCATAAAGCGAAGGTTACACTCCACCAGTGTCGTTACTTGAAGGTCTAAATCCGCAGCAGATGGAAGCTGTTATCCATGAAGGTGCTCCGCTTCTGGTGGTCGCAGGCGCGGGTTCGGGAAAGACACGGGTATTGACGCGCAGAATCGCATATTTGCTCGGTCAACGAGGCGTCGCCCCATATGAAGTGTTAGCGATTACTTTTACAAATAAAGCTGCCGCAGAAATGAAAGAACGAGTAGCTGATTTAGTTGGGGATCGAGCCAAATCGATGTGGGTCTCGACATTCCATTCAGCGTGTGTACGTATTCTCAGAAATGAAGCGACAAAGTTAGAGTTCACAACATCATTTGCAATTTATGATTCTTCAGATAGTTCAAGTTTGATTAAGAGAATTATGAAGGAGTTAGGCCTTGATGGAACAGAAATCAAGCCCGGCGCCATACAAGCAAGAATTTCACAAGCAAAAAATGAACTACAAACTCCAAGCCAATTTCAGCGAGCTGAATTTGATTTTGTTGACAAAATGGCTTCAGAAATTTATCCAGTTTATCAACGCCGGCTCACTGCATCTAATGCGATGGACTTTGATGACCTCATTATGAAAACAGTTGAGCTCCTTCAAAGATTTCCAGAAGTTCGCGATCGTTATCGCTCCCGCTTCAAACATATCCTTGTAGATGAATACCAGGACACTAATCACGCGCAATATATGTTAATCCGTGAATTAGTGGGAACGATGGATGAAGGCTTACCGCCAGCAGAACTCTGCGTTGTTGGCGATGCAGATCAATCTATTTATGCATTCCGTGGGGCAAATATACGAAACATTCTTCAATTTGAAGCTGACTATCCAAGTGCTCAGACAATTATGCTGGAACAGAATTACCGCTCGACCCAAAATATCTTGACAGCGGCTAATTCAGTTATTTCAAATAATAAAAGCCGAAAAGATAAAAACCTTTGGTCAGATTCAGGCGCAGGCCATCACATCACCGGGTTTGTAGCAGATACAGATCATGATGAAGCTGACTTTATTTCTGGCGAAATTCGTAGGCTCAAAGATGAGGGTATTTCTAACCCAGGTGATACAGCGATTTTTTATCGAACAAATGCTCAATCACGTTCCATCGAAGCGACGCTGGCTCGTTCCGGTATTCCCTACAAGGTTGTTGGAGGGTTACGCTTTTTTGAGCGCGCGGAAGTTAAGGACTTATTGGGATATCTTAAAGTTTTGGTTAACCCAACCGATGAAGTTTCGCTGCGACGAATAGTAAATACTCCCAAGCGCGGTATAGGTGATCGAGCCATTGAAATTGTTGACGATTTCGCAAAACAGCATGGAATTTCCTTGTGGGAGGCGATGAATCAGGTTGAAAGTGAATTACCGGCACGCTCGCTACAGGCAATCCGTGATTTTCTACAACTTATGTATGCGCTTCGAACGCTTGTAGAAGCCAAAACAAAACCTTCTGAAATAACTAAAGCTGTTTTGGAACAGAGTGGACTTGAAACAGAACTCAAGAAAAGTACCGATCCACAGGATGAAAGTAGACTTGAAAACCTTTCAGAATTAGTCAGCGTGGTAAAGGAATATGAAGAATCTGAACTCGAAGATACAGATGAAGTTTCACTTGCCGGGTTTTTAGAAGGTGTTTCACTCGTTGCAGATTCAGATCAAATTCCAGACGGTGAAGATCACGGCGGTGTAGTTACGCTGATGACTCTACACACCGCCAAAGGATTAGAATTTCCAACTGTTTTTTTAACGGGCATGGAGGAGCAAATCTTCCCTCATTTTCGGGCACTTGAAAAAGAACAGGATGATGTGACTGAACTCGAAGAGGAACGCCGATTGGCCTACGTTGGATTAACCAGAGCACGTGAACGCCTTTATCTTTCACGAGCTCTGTCGAGAATGGCTTTTGGAAATTGGAAGAGTAATGAGCCTTCGCGCTTTCTTGCTGAAATTCCAAGTGAGGTTATCTCGTGGAATGAAGATGTTGTGAAATCTCCTAAAATAAAAAAGAGTTTTGGGCCACCTCCGAAAGCAACAGGCAAGCGGATTGCTTCAAATACGATGATTGTTCTCCAGCCCGGGGATCGTGTGGCTCATGACACATTTGGGCTAGGCACCGTAGTAATTGTGAACGGTGAGGGGGACCGAGCTGAGGCAACTATTAATTTCGGTTCGCTGGGGGAGAAGCGCTTATTGCTCCGATATGCGCCTGTTGAGAAGCTGTAGGACATCTGTAGAAAAGAGAATCGGCGCTAACCAGTAAGATTTGGTCTTATCAATCACTTTCAAATCATTACATGATCGGGGTAATTAGTGGATCTCTTTGAGTATCAAGCTCGTGATCTATTCGAATCTCACAACATCCCAGTATTAGCTGGCGCAGTTGCAACAACTGCCGATGAAGCTGAAAAAGCAGCATCAGTTATGGGTGGACGAGTTGTCGTAAAGGCGCAAGTAAAAATTGGTGGCCGCGGTAAAGCTGGTGGAGTAAAACTAGCTGAGAATTCTGCAGAAGCGCGCGAGAAGGCAGCAGCAATTCTTGGAATGGATATCAAGGGACATACTGTTCATAAAGTAATGATTGCTCAGGCAGCGCCAATCGCTGAGGAGTATTACGCGTCAATTCTGTTGGACCGCGCAAACCGAGATTTTTTGGTGATGGCTTCGGTCGCAGGTGGAATGGAAATTGAAGAAGTCGCAAAGACACAACCAGAAAAATTAGCTCGGGTAAGTATTAATCCAAACGTTGGAGTGACGCTCCAGAAGGCAAAAGAAATAGCTGTGCTTGGACATTTTCCAGTAGAAGTTCAAGATCAAGTTGCTGATGTCTTAGTTAAACTCTGGGCTGCTTTTGTTGCAGAAGATGCAACTCTTATGGAAATTAACCCACTTGTTAAAACAGAAGACGGTCGCATTGTTGCTTTGGATGGCAAAGTTACTTTGGATGACAGTGCAGATTTTCGACATGCATCCCATGCTGAATTAGTAGATCATGATTCTGCTAATCCGCTTGAAGCTAAAGCAAAAGAACTTAATCTCAATTATGTAAAACTTGATGGTGAAGTAGGAATAATTGGAAATGGCGCTGGCCTAGTTATGAGCACTTTGGACGTGGTCGCCTATGCTGGAGAGAAGTACGGCGTAAAGCCTGCAAACTTCTTAGATATTGGTGGCGGAGCTTCTGCTGAAGTTATGGCTAATGGACTCTCAATCATCTTGGGCGATAAAGATGTTCGTAGCGTCTTTGTTAACGTTTTTGGTGGAATCACCGCTTGCGACGCAGTTGCAAATGGAATCGTTCACGCGCTCGCTATTTTGGGTGATAAAGCTACGAAGCCGATTGTTGTCCGCCTTGATGGAAACAATGTGATTGAAGGCCGAAGAATTCTCAATGAGGCAGCGCACCCACTGGTGCAACAACTCGACACCATGGATGGAGCAGCTGCAAAAGCTGCGGAATTGGCGGCTAAGTAATGGCTATCTTTATTAATAAAGAAACGCGTTTGATCGTCCAAGGAATGACTGGTTCTGAAGGCACTAAGCACACTGGCCGTATGATTGCTTCTGGAACTAATGTTGTAGGTGGAGTTACTCCAGGCAAAGGCGGACAAACTGTAGAAATTGGTGGGAAATCGCTACCAGTTTTTAATACTGTTGCAGAAGCAATTGCTGCGACGCAAGCCAATGCCTCCGTTGTTTTCGTGCCACCAAAGTTTGCTAAAGCCGCTGTTATCGATGCGATAGATGCAGCAATTGCGTTAGTTGTTGTGATTACCGAAGGAATTCCGGTGCACGATACTGCAGCATTTTTTGCATATGCACAAAGCAAGGGAACTACCCGACTAATCGGTCCTAACTGTCCAGGGCTCATAAGTCCGGGACTATCAAATATTGGAATTATTCCGGCAGATATCACCGGGCCTGGAAGAATTGGTTTAGTTTCAAAATCTGGAACTCTGACATATCAAATGATGTATGAGCTCCGAGATTTTGGCTTCTCCACTGCTGTTGGAATTGGTGGAGACCCAATAATTGGAACAACCCATATTGATTGCCTACGCGCATTTCAAGACGATCCAGATACAGATGCAATTGTGATGATTGGAGAAATCGGTGGTGATGCAGAAGAGCGAGCCGCAGCATTTATTGCCGAATATGTAACTAAACCAGTTGTTGGATACGTTGCAGGGTTTACAGCTCCTGAAGGAAAGACCATGGGACACGCGGGCGCAATTGTTTCAGGATCTTCTGGTACAGCCCAAGCAAAGAAAGAAGCGTTAGAAGCATCAGGAGTTAAGGTAGGTAAGACTCCAAGTGAAACCGCTGAACTAATGCGCAAAATCTTAAAAGGCTAGATTTCATGGTGCGCCGCGTCCTTTCCGTTTCTGCCATTCAGGCATCGAAAGGCGTGGCGCTTACTTTGTTTCCAGCCATTTTTATTTCACTCCTGGCATGGGCTACAGCTGGAAGTACAAGTGGAAATACCTCAGATCCGATTCGTGGCGCAGTGTGGTTGTGGCTTGGTTCGCATCTTTCACCCTTTAAGTTAACGTCCTCATCGGCGCAGGGCGCTGGATTTCTCTCGATATTGCCACTTGGAGCGATCCTCTTCCCCATGTGGGCAGTTCGAAGAACTTTTTTGCGAGTAGCGCAAGTTGCACCAAAAGTACGAGCTGCTCGGATTTTCTATATTCTTTTTTATACTTTATTTGCAGTTGTACTTGCGCTACTAACTGCAACTTCTTCAGTTATCCCAATGTGGTATTACGCGGGACTTTGCGCCGGCATCACGGCTCTAGTCTCTACTTTTACATTTAATCCCAGACCAGCACTAGCTTCCCTCATTTATGTATTTGCGATTGCCTGGGGTATAGCAGCACTCGTGTTATCTGCATCCTTAATATCGCATTGGCGAGTCATGAACGATCTGGCAGTAGTAGTACAGCCCGGGATCATCGGAGCTCTACTATTTACTGGGCTGCAGATCCTTTACTTACCTAACATGGCACTTGCTTGCCTAGGATTTTTAACAGGTTCTGGATTTAGTTTAGGTGCTCACACAATGGTGAGCGCGTCAACGTTCTCTCTTCGCGAAATACCTGCAATTCCAATTTTGGGTGGGCTTCCTACAGGAAAGCATTCACTTCTCTTTATCGGGGTAATTTTCTGGCCACTTCTATTCCTTGGGTGTTATTACACAATTTCTAAAGTTCACTCGACGTGGAAAGCTCGGAATAAAGAACTCATTCGGACATTTATTATGGGAATATTCTTTGTTTGGGAAATTTCCTATTTTGCTTCAGGAGAATTGCTGACTCCTGCTATGCGGCGCACCGGAATACTTCCTGAGCGAACTACATCAATTGCGGCAATTAGCGCACTTTTAATCGCATCACTTTTCTTTTATATACCTACGATTTTTAAGAAGTTGAAAAAATAGTGAAAAAAAGAATTATTTTACTTGCATCCGGAACAGGTTCACTTGCTTCTTCAATTATGCAGGCTGTGCGCGAGAGTTACCTTGATCTCGAAATAGTACGAGTGATTTCAGATCGACCAGCTGCCGTATTGGATGTCGCAGCATCATTTAGTATCCCGGCCTCTCTTCTTGATTATTCAGAATTTGAATCACGAGTGGCGTGGAGCGATGCACTTGAAAATTTAATTGAAGCGGATTCGATAGATTTGATTGTTAGCGTGGGTTTTATGCGAATCTTGCCAGCTTCCTTCGTGGAGAAATATTTGATTATCAATACCCATCCAGCGCTTTTGCCGCATTTCCCTGGCGCCCATGCGGTGAGGGATGCACTTGCAGCAGGAGTCGGTGAAACCGGAGCTACTGTTCACTGGGTCGATGCCGGGGTAGATACTGGGGAAGTGATTGCACAAACACCCGTCAGCGTCGAAGCGGGAGATACTGTTGAGTCACTACATGAACGCATTAAGATTGTGGAGCGAAAACTCATAGTTGAGACGCTCAAAAAATTTACTTCCGAGGGTTTAAAGAAATCGGAAAAAATAGAAATAAATAGGGAAAAATGAGATCACCTAAATTAATTCGTAGAGCGCTAGTAAGCGTTTATGACAAGACAGGCCTCATTGAATTAGGTACAGCTCTACATGCGGCCGGTGTAGAAATTCTCTCGACGGGATCTACAGCTAAAACCCTAGCAGCCGCCCAGATTCCAGTCATTCCGGTTGAGGAGTACACAGGATTTCCAGAAATGATGGGCGGGCGAGTAAAAACTCTGCATCCTAGAATTCATGCTGGGATACTTGCAGATCAGAATAACCCTGAGCATCTTGCTGCAATTTTGAATGAAGACATTAAACCTTTCGATTTGATTGTTATTAACTTATATCCATTTGCGAAAACCATTGCTAATACCGAGAATTTTGCAGAATGCATCGAGCAAATAGATATCGGTGGACCCAGCATGCTTCGCGGTGCTGCAAAAAATCATGGCTCAGTGGCCGTGATATCTGATCCTTCGCAATACGCTCGACTCTTTGAAGCACTTGCCAACGGTGGTTTTACCCTTGAGGAGCGGACAGTGCTCGCAATGGAAACTTTCCGTCGAACAGCCGAATATGACATAGCGATAGCTACCTGGTTGGGTGAGCGAACTAGTACTTCAGATGAATGGACTGCTCGGGTATGGGAAAGAATTGCTGGACTGCGCTATGGCGAAAATCCCCATCAAAGTGCAAATGTTTATCGTGATACAGGATTGACACCTAAAGGAATTGCGAGCGCTAAACAGTTACACGGTAAAGAGATGTCGTTTAATAATTATACAGATGCTGATGCAGCGCTTCGAGCTGCATTTGATCACGAGCAACCATGTGTAGCAATTATCAAACATGCTAATCCTTGTGGGATTGCCATTGCTTCCGATATTGCAACAGCACATGCAAAAGCTCATGAGTGCGATCCAATCTCAGCTTTTGGTGGGGTTGTTGCCGCTAATAGGATTGTCACCGCCGCGATGGCGTCTAAGCTTTCAGAAATTTTTACAGAAGTTGTTATAGCACCCGCGTTCGAAGAAGCTGCACTTGAGATTTTGATGAAAAAGCCTTCTATTAGAATTTTGACTGTCGATAATTTTGAGACACCAAACCGCGAATTGCGTCCAATTTCTGGTGGAGTACTGATTCAAGAAAGTGATTTAGTTGATGCAGAAGGAGATATTTCAACTAATTGGAAGCAAGTGAGTGGCGCTGCTGTATCTTCTGAAACACTTATAGATCTTGAGTTTGCTTGGAGGTCTGTGCGTGCCGTGAAAAGTAATGCAATTTTACTCGCACATGATGGAGCATCAGTCGGAGTTGGAATGGGACAAGTCAATCGCGTTGATTCGGCCCGACTTGCAGTCTCTCGAGCTGGTGATCGTGCGCACGGGAGTGTTGCAGCTAGTGACGCCTTCTTCCCATTTGCAGATGGACTTCAAATTTTAATAGATGCTGGGATTACCGCCATCGTACAGCCTGGTGGTTCAGTACGTGATGAAGAGGTAATTGCTGCGGCAACAAGCGCAGGAATAGCAATGTTTTTCACCGGTACACGACATTTCTCTCATGCTTAAGTAAAAAGGTAGGATGCTCTTGTGACCGCACAACTACTTGATGGAAAGCTAACTGCATCAGTTATTAAAGGTGAGCTTAAAGCGATAGTAGATACGCTGCAGATGAAGCCAGGTCTTGGAACAGTTCTTGTAGGTGATGATCCCGGTTCACTCTCGTATGTAGCTGGTAAGCACCGCGATTGCGCAGAGGTTGGTATACATTCAATTCGCGTGGACCTACCCGCCACTGCAAGTGAGAAAGATGTGCTTGCGGCGATTCACGATTTAAACAACGCTAAAGAATGCACTGGTTACATTGTTCAACTTCCGCTTCCTCAAGGAATTTTAGCCAATAAAATTTTAGAAAGTATTGATCCCGCTAAAGATGCCGACGGACTCCATCCGCTTAATCTTGGTAAATTAATTCTCGGTGAACCAGCGCCACTTCCCTGCACCCCGCGTGGAATTATTGAACTTTTACATCGCTATAACATCACAACCAAAGCTGCCGAAGTTGTTGTAATGGGTCGCGGAATTACAGTTGGCCGCCCACTTGCAATGCTGCTAGCTCGAAAGGGTAGCGATGCCACGGTTACGATCACTCATACGGCGACACGTGATGTGAAATCACATACGCGACGAGCAGATATCGTTGTTGCAGCCATTGGAAGTGCCCATTTTCTCACTCCAGATATGGTGAAGGATGGAGCAATTGTTTTAGATGTTGGAATTACTCGGACCGCTACTGGGCTTCTAGGAGATGTGCATCCCGATGTTGCGAATATTGCTTCATATATTGCGCCGATGCCGGGGGGAGTTGGCCCAATGACACGCGCCATGCTTCTTACTAACATTGTTGAAAGTTTTACCCGCGCAAAATGAAGAATATATTTACTTTTGAAAAGTTGCGCTTCGCTGGGCTAGCACTCATCATCCTCGGAATCGTTCTGGCACTTTTTGGAAAAATCCGGAGCGGCTCTCTCGTACTGGCTATCGGGATGGGTGGATATGCCTATTCTCGTTATCTAATTCTGGGAATGAAGCGCAGAATTGAGTTATTTCTGCCACTACTCATCGCGGGAACCCTTTTTATCGTGTCTTTAACACTGCCGCATGCGGGGTAACATTCAACCGGTATTTAATAGTTCTGAACCACCTTTTGGAAAGGTAAGCCATGTCAGATAAGAAGAATCTCAAAGGTAAAGTCACAGTAGTAGGAGCCGGTTTTTATGGGTCGACCACCGCGCTTCGTCTAGCAGAATACAATCTTTTCGAGACAGTAGTTCTTACAGATATTCTGGAAGGTAAACCTGAAGGATTAGCGTTGGATATGAACCAATCTCGTTCAATCGAGGGCTTTGAAACAAAAGTTATTGGTGCAACGACTACTGCTGAAGGTGCTGGATATGAAGCAACTGCTAACTCTGATGTAGTGGTTATAACAGCAGGACTACCGCGCAAACCAGGAATGTCACGAATGGATCTTATTGGCGTGAATGCTGGCATCGTCCGAGGAGTTGCTGAAAACATCGCAAAACATTCACCAAATGCAGTGATAATCGTTGTCTCAAATCCCCTAGATGAAATGACCGCGCTAACGCAGCTAGCAACTGGTTTTAAAAAGAATAAGGTAATGGGTCAGGCCGGCATGTTAGATACTGCTCGCTTCACCAACTTTGTAGCCGAAAAGCTTGGTGTTGAAGTTGGATCGGTAAAGACGCTGACGCTTGGCTCACACGGCGACACGATGGTTCCAGTCCCAAGTCGTTGCACTGTTGATGGCAAGCCACTCTCACAACTTTTGGATGAGACTCAAATTGCAGAATTAGTAGACCGCACAAGAAATGGTGGCGCAGAAGTCGTCGCACTTCTTAAAACCGGTTCAGCCTATTACGCACCATCTGCTGCCGCTGCTCGAATGGCAAAAGCGGTGATTGAAGATTCGGGTGAAGTTATGCCTGTCTGTGCCTGGGTTGATGGTGAATATGGAATCAGCGGCGTTTACCTCGGTGTAGAAGCAACTATTGGAAAAGATGGCGTTGTAAAAGTTATCGAAGGTTCGCTAACTCCAACAGAAGTCGATGCACTTAAAGCTGCAGCTGAGGCTGTTCGCACTAAGCAAGCGGATGTAAAAGACCTTTAAGTCGAATTGATTAAATTTAACTCAACAGAAGAAAGCGGAGCAGATGAGCAAGATTAAAGTCACAGGAACAGTAGTGGAGCTTGATGGCGATGAGATGACTCGCATCATTTGGCAGTTCATCAAGGATTCGCTCATTCTGCCCTACCTCGATGTCAATCTTGAGTACTACGACTTGGGCATGGAAAATCGTGATGCTACCGATGATCAGGTCACGGTTGACTCAGCGCGTGCAATTCAAAAGCATGGCGTAGGAATAAAGTGCGCCACCATTACTCCAGATGAAGCTCGAGTCACAGAATTTGGTCTAAAGAAGATGTGGAAGTCTCCCAACGGAACTATCCGCAACATCCTTGGCGGAGTAATTTTTCGCGAGCCAATTATTATCAGTAACGTTCCGCGTCTGGTACCTCATTGGACTAAGCCGATTGTGATTGGGCGTCATGCTTTTGGCGATCAATATAAGGCCACCGATTTCAAAGTCTCCGGCCCAGGAAAATTAACAATTTCATTTGTTCCTGAAGATGGCTCAGCCCCAACCACTCATGAAGTTTTTGATTTTGAGTCTTCCGGAGTTGCGATGGCTATGTATAACGTCGATGACTCAATTCGTGATTTTGCACGCGCATCGTTGAACTATGGATTATTACGTAAATTCCCGGTTTATCTCTCTACAAAGAACACAATTTTGAAGGCCTATGACGGTCGATTTAAAGATATTTTTGAAGAAATCTACCAAGCAGAATTCAAAGCAGAATTTGAAGCTGCTGGTATTTGGTATGAGCACCGCCTGATAGATGACATGGTCGCAATGTCACTTCGCATGGATGGTGGATATGTTTGGGCGTGTAAGAATTATGATGGTGACGTTCAATCTGACACGGTCGCGCAAGGCTACGGATCACTTGGTCTAATGACTTCTGTTTTGATGACACCGGATGGAAAAATTTGTGAGTCAGAAGCTGCGCACGGGACAGTCACGCGGCATTATCGTGAACACCAAGCCGGAAGAGCTACCTCAACCAACCCGATTGCATCCATTTTTGCCTGGACTCAAGGACTAGCCCACCGCGCAAAACTTGATAACAATCCTGAACTAGCAAAATTCTCAAAGACGCTAGAGCGGGTTTGTATCGAAACTGTTGAACAGGGAAAAATGACAAAAGACCTAGCAACCTTGATTTCAAAGGATGCTCCTTGGCAAACAACACAAGATTTTCTTGCCTCAATTGATGAAAATCTCAAGAAAGCAATGGTTTAAAAAACTAACATAGATTAAAAAAGGCCCGGCCAAATTAAATTGGCCGGGCCTTTTTCGATTATTAAGTCAGTCTAGTTAATTCGTAATCCAGAAGTGACATCAAATAGATGAATTGCATCTGGCTTTGCGCTGACAGTAATGCTCTGCCCTGGCTTTGGCGGATTCTTTGGGTCCCAACGCACGATGACTTGCGAACCTTCATCAGTGGATTGCGCAAATTTCACATCGGCATCAGCCGGTGTTCCATAAACGAATGCATCAGCACCGAGTTCTTCCACAACCTCCACCGTAACGTGGAAGCCTTCTGAAGCTGGCGTGAAGCCTTCTGGACGGACACCAACAATTACTGAAGATCCGGCAGATGCAGGAACATCAAATGTGAAGTCACCAAGCTTGCCTTTGCCGTTTACAACGGGAGCAGTGAGAAGGTTCATGGCTGGGGATCCAATAAATCCAGCGACAAATGAATTTTCAGGGCGCTCATAAAGATTGCGAGGCGTATCGACTTGCTGCAATAACCCATCTTTCATGACTGCCACGCGGTCACCCATCGTCATTGCTTCTACCTGATCGTGTGTAACGTATACAGTAGTAATTCCGAGGCGACGTTGAAGCGCTGCAATTTGTGTACGTGTTGCAACACGAAGTTTTGCATCGAGGTTAGAAAGTGGCTCATCCATCAAGAAAACTTGTGGTTCGCGAACAATCGCGCGACCCATAGCAACGCGCTGGCGCTGTCCACCCGAAAGAGCTTTTGGCTTGCGATCAAGATAAGGCTCTAAGTCGAGAAGTTTTGCTGCTTCTAGTACGCGTCGATCGCGTTCAACTTTATCAACTCCGGCAATCTTCAGTGCAAAACCCATATTTTCTGCAACTGACATATGTGGATAGAGAGCGTATGACTGAAAGACCATCGCGATATCGCGGTCTTTAGGAGCAACGTTAGTTACGTCGCGATCTCCGATACGAACTGAGCCGCCATCGATTTCCTCGAGGCCTGCGAGCATGCGGAGTGATGTTGACTTTCCACAACCAGATGGTCCAACGAGGACAAGAAATTCACCATCAGCAATGGTGAGACTTAACTTGTCTACAGCTGGCTTGGTTGTGCCTGGATAGATACGTGATGCTGCTTCGAAAACAACTGATGCCATGGTTAGGCTCCTTCTCCGGGCAGGAACGTGCCCGACGATCCGTTGGAGTGGAACTAGATTTTCTAGCGTCCCAAGTCAACTCTGACTTGAGGGGCATCACGATACCCTAGGACTATGCATAGGCTGAAGTACGAAGAAATCCCGTTCGGAACAGGGTCCCAACTCCTGCTGGACATTGGCCTAGTGCTGCTTTTCATCGGCTTAGCCGCTCTCTTCGTGGCGGCCGAAATCTCACTTCTTTCCCTGCGCGAATCTCAGGTCCGCCAGCTTCAAAATAAAGGCAAGCGTGGTGCTCGGGTAGGACTGCTCACTCAAAACCCCAATCGCTTCCTAGCAGCAGCTCAAATCGGTGTTACTTTTTGCGGCTTCTTATCAGCTGCCTTGGGATCAGAGCGGCTCGGTACTTCCTTTGTTATTCCGGCTTTTGAACGATGGGGGCTTTCTCACGGCTTAGCAACAACGCTCTCATTGATCAGCGTTACGACAGTTATCGCTTACATCTCATTAGTTTTTGGTGAACTAGTTCCAAAACGTTTAGCAATTTATCGGACCGAAGAAATTGCGCTCGCTTCAGCCGGAATCATCGATCAGCTTGCAAAATTTTTCCGTCCAACTATTTGGTTACTCTCAAAATCTACGGACGCTGTCGTCAAAATCTTCGGGCTTAAATCTGAGGAGTCCCGCTCGGAAATTTCTGAAGCAGAATTAGTAGATCTTGTGACAGGTCATACCGCACTTACGGATGAAGAGCGGGATATTGTTGAAGAAGTATTTAATTCTGGCGACCTTGCCCTTCACGAAATTATGGTTCCAAGAACTGAAGTTAAATTCCTTGATGTAGGAACGTCAATTCAGGATGCCATGAAAATGGCTGTTGAGAGCGCGCATTCACGTTATCCAGTAACTCGCGGAAATAGTGATGAGGTTATTGGATTCATGCACGTGAGAGATTTACTTAATATCCATGTTAGTCGTCCTACCGCCACGCTGCTAGACATTATTCGTCCTGTTACTTTTCTGCCCGGTACCAAGGGAGTCCTACCTGCGCTTTCTGAACTTCGCGCAAAGCGCCAACATTTAGCAATCGTCTTGGATGAATATGGCGGTACTGATGGAATAGTTACTCTAGAAGACTTAGTTGAATGTTTTATTGGTGATATCCATGATGAATACGATGAAGTCGAAGAAGAAGTTACGCCCCAAGGCCAATCGGGGGATTTTGAAGTTGATGCTCTTATCTCGCTGGAAGACCTTTTCGATGAAACTGGAATATCACTACCTGAAGGACCCTATGAAACGGTGGGTGGGTATGTCATGCATGTTCTAGGCCGCCTTCCAGAAATCCACGATGTCCTACGCCATGAAAATGTTCGAATTACCGTACTTTCAGTCGAGGGTAAGAGAGCTGGGCAATTACACATCTCTCGAGATGAGTGGAAAGATAAGACGCATGAGTAAAGAGAGAATCCTTTCTGGAATTCAACCTACTGGTGGTTCGTTTCATCTTGGCAACTATCTTGGCGCCCTGAAGCAGTGGGTTGAGTTACAAGAAAGTCATGATGCTTTCTACTGCGTTGTAGATTTACATGCGATAACAGTTCCAGTTGATCCAAAAGTATTTCGTGAGCGTTCATTGACTTCGACGGCGCAACTTCTTGCGCTGGGACTTGATCCTGAAAAATGTGCACTATTTATGCAATCTCATGTCCCTGCCCACAATCAGCTTGGCTGGGTCATGGAATGCTTGACCGGATTTGGTGAAGCGGGACGCATGACACAATTTAAGGATAAGAGTCAGAAGAGTGGCGCCGACCGAACAGTCGTAGGGCTTTTTACTTACCCAATTCTTCAGGCAGCGGATATTTTGCTGTATCAAGCTAAATATGTCCCAGTTGGTGAAGACCAACGCCAACATATTGAATTAACCCGTGATTTAGGTCAAAGATTTAATAGTACGTATAAAGAAATTTTCACCATACCTGAGCCGTATATAACTAAGGCGGCTGCAAAAATAAACGATTTGCAAGATCCTTTAGCAAAGATGAGTAAATCAAGTTCTTCACCCGCTGGAGTTATAGATATTTTAGATACTGCAGAAGTCAATGCTAAGAAAATTAAGAGTGCGATGACTGACATGGGTCGAGAGATTAAATTTGACCAACAAGAAAAACCCGGAGTCTCTAATTTATTAGCAATCCATAGTGCTTTGTCAGGTAAAAGTATTTCGGAGCTGGAGAATGATTTTGCTGGAAAAGGATACGGCGACCTTAAGGGCGAGGTAGCAGAAGTTGTCGTGGAGTATTTCCGTCCAGTTCGGGAGCGAACTCTCGAGCTTCTAAAGGATCCCGCACAACTCACTGCAATTCTTAAGATCGGAGCTGATAAAGCTAACTCCGTAGCTCAAGATACTTTAAAGAAAACCTACGATGCGATGGGCTTGATTCCTCGTGCATAAAACCCGCATCACGATGGTGGCCTTTGCGGTAATGCTTATGACGGCTTACATCCCCACACTGAGTGGAGGAGCACAAGCCACTTCAGCAAAGATTGCCGTTATTTACGATATTGGTGGCCGTGGTGACGGAGGCATTAACGATGCGGCTGCGATCGGAATTGATAAAGCAAAAAAGAAGTTTGGTTTGGGGCCACTAGCTTTACGTGAAATTGCAACCGACGGTACTGATCTAGATCGCCTACTTAAAATTAGATTTCTTGCTAAAGCAGGCTACGACCCAATTTTATTAGTGGGCTATGGATTTCAGTCCTCACTTGCCGTAGCTATGGATGAACTACCAGACACTCATTTTGCAATTATCGATAATTCAAATGTTGGGCAGCTAAACGTCGAGAGTATGGTGTTCAACGAAGCTCAGTCCAGCTATTTAGCGGGAATATTGGCTGCCGCTGCCAGCAAAACTGGGAAAATTGCCATGCTTATGGATGTTGATCGCACAAATCTGCGAGATATAAATAAAGCGTTTATAGCTGGCGCAAAAAGTATAAAACCTAAAATCCTCGTGTTCGCACAAAATTGGGGGATTAGCCCGGCTTCAGATGCCCTATCAATGGTTAAGCGTGGTGCGGATGTAATTTATTCTACGTGGAGTCAAAGTTCAGATGTTCTGGATGCGGTTGCACAGATATCCAGCGCCAAGAAACCAATTCGATACATCGGAGTTCTACCCGATCAATTCTTTCTTAAATCGAATAAGGCAAAAAGCGTTCTTTTGGGCGCCGTACATAAGAGAGTCGATATAGCTGCCTACGACGTAATTAGTTATGGCGTACAAAATAAGTCATTTTTAGATGAACTAGATGGAGCAAATCTGATTTTTGGTCATGAATTTACTTTTGCAGATGGCGGGATAGAGCTCCTCGTTCCCAAACTTGGTACCCCATTCATTCCTTTAATTCTCAAAGGTGAAGCCATGATTAAGTCCGGAAAAGTTACACCGTAATAATTTTGAGCAGCTCTGATTTTAGAGCCAGAATATTCTGATTAACGGCTGCAATTTCACTCACACTTCCACCAGCACTGGTTACTTCGATATAGCACTTCAATTTTGCCTCAGTTCCACTGGGGCGCACAATTACTCGAATCGCGTCTCCAAAATACATTCTTATTCCATTTGTTGGCGGAAGAAGGCCGCTTGGGACAAGTAAATCTTCAAAACTTGTTAATTCACAGCCAGCAAGACTCTGGGGACGTTGATTTCTAAGACTCTCTAAAACGAAGTCAACTTGCGAGAGATCATTCACCCTAATCGAAATCTGCTCTGTCGCGTGATAGCCATACGTGTTCCAAATATTTCCGAGGTATTCGGTAATCGAAGCCCCCTCATTTTTCAACTCAGATGCGCATTGAGCAAGTAAAAGCGCTGCTGAAATTCCGTCCTTGTCATTTACCTGTGAAGGGTCAACGGCATAACCAAGGGCTTCCTCGTAACCAAAACGAAGATTTTTTATTTTTGATAACCATTTGAAACCTGTGAGTGTTTCGTGGAATTCGATCTTATGGGTTTTTGCAATCTTACTTAAGATAGAAGAGGAGACTATTGAATTAGCAAAGGATTTACCTACACAACTCTCTTTCATCGTAGTCGCAATGTAATGTCCTAAGATTGCTCCAACTTCATCTCCGCGCAACATGCGCCATCCAATATTTGGATCATTAACCGCAGCTGCGCATCTATCAGCATCTGGATCATTTGCAATGACGATATCCGCATCTACTTCACGAGCCAGCTTTAACGCTAAATCAATTGCGCCCGGCTCTTCAGGATTTGGAAATTTTACTGTTGGAAAGTCAGGATTGGGTTCGGCCTGCTCCTTAACAAGGATAGGTTCTGCAAAACCTGCTTCTAAAAAAGTTGAAAGTAAAGTTTGTGTTCCTACGCCGTGCATCGCGCTATAAACAACGCGAGCGCTAGCCTCTACGCGCGCAAGTTGCGCCGTCGATTTCACATATTGGTGAAAAATATCATCGTTCAAAACTTCCCACGACGATGCCTTGGGGTGGAGTTCTTTGATCAGCGCAATTTCCGCTGATATTTCACTATCAGCCGGTGAGACAATTTGTGAGCCTGCATACCGAATTCCATCAACGTCGCCTCCAAGATAAACCTTGTACCCATTATCTTCTGGCGGGTTATGGCTTGCTGTAACCATAATTCCGACATCGGCTTGTAGTGCATTCACTGCAAATGCTAAAACTGGCGTAGGAAGTGGGCGAGGCAGAACCCATACCTTGATCCCAGCACCAGAAAAAACTTGTGCAGACTCTTCAGTAAAGTCTTCTGAGCCATAACGAGCATCTCGGCCAATGACTACGCTCGTTAATCCGCGTTTTTGCATGTACGAGGAAATACCTGCCGCAGCTCTGTGAACTACCGCCCTATTCATACAGGAAGGCCCAGGGCCGATGGGACCGCGCAGTCCAGCAGTTCCAAATTGTAGAAATCCAGAAAATGATTTCGTTAGTTGAATTTCATTTCCTTCATCTAACCAACCACGTAGCATCGCTGCAGTCTTTGGATCTGGATCCAGTGCAATCCATTCTTCAACTTCACGTACAAAATCTGGGGTCATAGTTGAGGTAGTACTTTTACTAAAAGTCCACCGATTCTTCCCGCGGATGCTTTTCCAGCAGCCATAACTTCTAAGTGACTTAATTTTTCACCAGTGATACCAGCCGCTGCATTAGTGACAAGAGATATACCAAGGACTTCGGCGCCGAGCGCGTGCGCTGCAACTGCTTCTGGAACGGTGGACATGCCAACTAAATCTGCTCCCATTGTGCGAATCATGTGAATCTCTGCAGGTGTTTCATACGATGGCCCGCGCCAATGTGCGTAGACACCTTCTGCAAGTGATGGATCCTCGGCTTTAACTAAAGCGCGAAGTCGCTTGCTGTAGCAATCAGTTAAATCCACGAAGTCACCACCGATAAGTGGGCTAACACCCGTAAGAGAAATGTGATCACGAATCAGCACAGGTTGACCCACTACGTAATCTTTATTTATACCACCGCAGGCATTTGTTAGGACTATAACTTTGCACCCTGCCTTTACTGCAGTGCGCACGCCATGCACGACAGGTTCAATACCCTTGCCTTCATACAAATGAGTTCGGCCAAGAAAAACAAGAGCGCTGACTGTTCCATTTGGACCCGTTAGATCATATGAACGAATTTTTCCTCCATGTCCCACAACGGTAGGAGGTAAGAAGCCAGGCAACTCTGTCGTTTCAAATTCATGTGTCGGAGTTCCAAGATTATCTGCTGCATCAATCCAGCCAGAACCCATAACAAGTGCGACATGATGCTGAGACTTGCCGGTCAAGGTTTCAATTTTTTTAGCGGCAGCTACGGCAGTTCCGATGGGGTCTGTATAGAGATCAGTCATACGAGCAATTTACTGCAAGTTACAAGAATTAAGGAGCGTCTTCAATCACACAGAGATTTTGGCCACTAGCTACGGTTTGGCCAACTCCGATGCTCAATTTAGCGACAATGCCTTCTTTATGTGCGACAAGTGGTTGCTCCATTTTCATAGCCTCAAGTACGACTATGAGGTCTCCTGGAACCACGCGATCCCCATTTGCCTTAAGAATCTTCACAACGGTTCCCTGCATAGGACTATCAATATTGTTGCCGGAAGATTTGGCAAGCACATTGCTCTTAATTTTACGTCGCTTCTGAGCTTGCTCTGGCGTATGCAGAACCACTTCAAATCGATGGCCATTAATTTCAGCAACTACTTTTTGCTCAGCAGATTTTGTTTCAGCCACGCCCTGCTTGTAATTAAATGGTGGAATCGTATTCTTAAATTCAGTTTCAATATAGCTTGTATAAACTTTGAAATCTTCGGTGAAATTAGGATCATTTACAATTGCTCGATGGAATGGCAGGGCAGTAGCTAACCCACCAATTTCAAACTCTCGTAGTGCGCGGCGAGCACGCTCAATCGCCTCTTCGCGAGTGGCTGCTGTGACGATGAGTTTTGCTAGCAATGAATCAAAGTGCGAACCAACGGTATGGCCATGATCAAAACCCGCATCGATTCGTACGCCTGGGCCGTCAGGAATTTCCCATTCAGTGATCGTTCCAAGTGATGGAAGAAATCCGTTACCAGGATCTTCTCCGTTAATTCGAAATTCAATACTGTGTCCACGTATAACAGGATCTATCGGGCTAATAGCTTCACCCGATGCAATACGAAATTGCATACGGACTAGATCGATTCCGCTAACTTCTTCACTTACTGGGTGTTCTACCTGTAGTCGAGTATTCACTTCAAGGAAGGAGATAGTTCCATCGGACCCAATGAGGAACTCACACGTTCCTGCGCCGATGTAGCCAGCTGCCTTCATGATTGCTTTTGAGGAGGTGTAAAGCTGTTCTTCTTGGGCTGCGCTCAAGAAAGGAGCCGGCGCTTCTTCAACAAGTTTTTGATGGCGGCGCTGAAGTGAGCAGTCTCTTGTACTGACGACAACCGCGTTTCCATGTGAATCTACGAGTACTTGTGTTTCAACGTGGCGAGGTTTATCTAGATAGCGTTCGACAAAACATTCTCCGCGTCCAAATCCTGTTATGGCTTCACGGACAGCAGAAGCAAAAAGTTCAGGGATATCTTCCATTTTATAAGCGACCTTTAGGCCACGACCGCCACCACCGTGAGCAGCCTTGATGGCAACTGGTAAACCATGCTCTTTTGCGAAGGCAATAATTTCTTCTGCAGTATCAACTGGATCAATTGTGCCCGCTACGAGTGGAGCCCCAACTTCTGCTGCAATCTTGCGAGCCGATACTTTATCTCCAAGTGAGCGAATTGCTGCAGGCGGAGGTCCAATCCAAACTAATCCTGCGGCAATTACTCGATCGGCAAAATCGGCATTTTCAGATAAAAAGCCGTAGCCAGGATGAACTGCATCGGCACCAGACTCTTTAGCGATAGCAAGAATTTTGTTCTGATCCAAATATGTTTCAGCCGCTGATAAGCCATTTAGCGCGTAGGCATCAGTTGCAAGGGCCACGTGAAGTGAGTTGCGATCTTCATCTGAGTAGATAGCAATTGATTTAATTCCATGGTCGCTACAAGCACGAGAAATACGGACAGCAATCTCACCACGATTAGCAATCAATACTGCGGATATCTTTTTGCTCATGCGCTCACCTGTTCTTTACTAAGGTCTGACCACTTCAAGCCTAGGTTAATTACGATTTTCCGAAGCGTCGGTAGGGAGAGTCCAATAATTCCACTTGGATCGCCTTCGATATGGCTGATAAACGGTGCGCTGAGTCCGTCCAAAGTGAATCCACCAGCAACCTCAAGTGGTTCACCAGAATCTACGTAACGCTCAATTTCTTCATCACTCATCTTTGCGAAGTGAACTTTCGATGTTGAAATATCAGAGACTTCGATACCTTGGGCAGTATCAATCACACAATGTCCAGTATGCAGTAAACCGCTCTTGCCGCTAAGCAGGCGGGCCCGCGCAATCGCGTTGGTAGGCGTAACTGGCTTACCTAAAGATTGACCATCAAATTCAAATGTTGAATCGCA
>CAILYP010000041.1:0-21337 GCA_903838475.1 uncultured Actinomycetes bacterium
ACGCGCAGCGCTCGAGCAAGACCATCACGACCTTCTGCAACTAGGCGACGCAGCGTATCTGGCGCATCCTTGCCGATTCCATTTAGCCAAGTATCTGTCTTATCTAGCGTGGATTGCTTTGCAATGTAACTCGGATAGAGACCTTCAACAATTGACTCACCGATTTCAAATGACTTCTTTCCCCAGATATCGAGCAGAATCGTGAAGTACTCATCAACGTATTCCTCAAGCAGATCTCTTTGGCGATATGAGACAAAGCCACCTATTTTTGCTCGACGAATCTCAGTTGCTTGATCATCATTAATAATTGAATTCCAAATTATTCTCTTGGAATCCGCATTCGGCTGTTCAGCCAAGCAGGTTTCATAACTCAATTGTCCGGTAAATGTATTATCCCTAGCCAACTCTGCATCAATCTCACTCTTGGTTAGCGCGTTTTGTTCCACCAGGAACTTAACAAAGGTCCAACGAAGATCAACATCAACCGACAACCCTGTGAGCTTTCCATCCAGCAGCTCACGGATTCGGGCTACTTGAGTTTTGCTATGAGCCAAGGTCGCGAAAATTCGAGCATATTGAAGTTGAAAATCACTCCCAGGTTTTGCTGAACTCATCAAATCATTCATGTAGTCAGCCAGAAGTATTCGTTTAGCATCACGCTTACTTGGGTGTACATAATTTTCAATAGCCCCATAAATCTGATTACCAAGGGTGGTGACTGTTGTGATGTCATCTTCTCCGGCAAGGCCTGAGATTGCAATATCGAGGAAATCAGAAGCGGATAACTCTGCATCTCGCAACATATCCCAGACTGCGTTCCAGCAGACTGTTCGAGTTAAACCATCTTGGATTTTCCCAAGGTGCGATTTGAGAGTAGTAACAGAACGATCATCCAATCGCACTTTTGCATAGGAAAGATCCTGGTCATTAACAAGAAGCAAATCTGCAACAGGCTCTCCGGCGAGCTCGGCAATAGTTGTTGAAGAACTTTCTAGATCAAAATTCACACTTTTACGTAGAACCACATCACCATTTTTAATATCGTAGAGACCAACAGCTAATCTATGAATTCTAAGTTCTTGTGAGCCCACTGGCATAAGTGGCACTTCTTGGAGGATTTCGACCGCAGAATACTTATTATCAGCGATTGTAACTTTCGGACGTAACGTATTTACTCCTGCAGTTTGTAGCCATGTAGCGACCCATGGCTTTAGGTCACGACCACTTTGTTCCTCAAGTTCACTTAGTAAATCCTGCAATGTCGTATTTTTAAAAGCGTGCTTCGCAAAGTACTTTTGAAGCCCTGCGATGAAATTCTCTCGGCCAACATAGGCAGCTAGCTGGTGTAGAACCGATGCGCCTTTGGCATAAGAGATTCCATCAAAGTTTGCGTTCACCGCTTCGATATCAACCATGTCAGTCACAATTGGATGCGTAGAAATCAACTGGTCTTGGCGATAGGCCCAATTTTTACGCTCAGTACTAAATGCGCTCCAAGAGTTCTTAAACTTTGTTGCTTCAAACATTGCTAAGTATGAAGACCATTCAGCAAAGGATTCATTGAGCCAAAGATCATCCCACCACGACATCGTGACCATGTTTCCAAACCACATATGTGCCATTTCGTGCAAAATAGTATTTGCCCGGTTGAGATACATGCGATCTGTAACCTTGCTTCGAAAGACTAACAAGCTCTCTTTAAATGTGACAGCGCCAACATTCTCCATTGCTCCCCAGTTGAAATCGACCACTGCGATCTGGTCATATTTTTCAAATGGATAGCTAAGTCCAAATACATTTTCAAAATACGCAAAGCCTTGCTTTGTGAGCTCGAAGATATTCTCGGCATCAAGGTGTTCTGATAAAGACTTACGAAGAAATATTCCTAGCGGAACAGTTTTCTTTCCAACGTAAGTATCGTGAACATGAGCATACGGTCCAGCAATAACAGCCGTTACATATGTTGAAATTCGAGGAGTCTTAGTAAAGGACCAATGGGTATTTTCGCCCGACTCTACTTTTGTTGATACTGGATTATTAGAAATAACTTCCCAATGCTTAGGAGCCGTAACGTGGAAAGTAAACTCGGCCTTCAGGCTAGGTTGGTCAAAGCAGGCATACATTTTGCGGATATATGCAGTCTCACCTTGTGAGTACAAGTAGACCTCGTTATCTACAGGGTCCACTGATCTCTGTAGTCCCTCGCCTGTATTTGAATACAAGCCTTCCATTTCAATAATGAGCTCGTTATGTGAAGCCAATCCATCGATGTGCAGAGTCTCTCCGTCGTAACGCGAAGTATCAACTGGAACACCATTGAGAGTTGCTGACTTGATGCTCTTTCCGACCGCGTCTAGAAAGGTTGAATAGTTCGGAGTAGCACAATTGAAAATGATTCGAGAAGTAGAGAGGAATATTTCACTCCCGACTGTTAGATCAAGTGAAATGTCATAGGACTCAATCGTGAGGTGCTTTGCGCGTTCAGCGGCTTCAGAACGAGCGATATTTACTCCAGGCACGAGGGCTCCTTTTAGTTGGTATTAAAAACTTGGTTTAGGCTATCCGAGATGGAACGCCCTCACAATCGAAGTTATAAGTTACGTGGAGCACGTGGCACTGCTGCTCAAGAATCAGCGTACGCGACTTTATGGGCGACTTTTGGAGTCAACCCAGAAGGCATACTCAATCTGCGAGATCTTTTCCCAAACTCCAAGCGAATTGTGATGGAGATAGGAACAGGTATGGGGGAGGCGACTGCAGAGATTGTTAAGAATGATCCAGAAACTGGATTCCTTGCCGTCGAAGTCCATAAGCCTGGTGTTGGCGGTCTAATGAACATGACATTTAAAAACGGATCTTCAAACCTTCGCATTATCGAAGAAGATGCTCATCTAGTTTTGCAGCACTGGATTGCAGATAATTCACTCGACGCAATCCATTTATATTTTCCAGATCCGTGGCCAAAGCAACACCACAAGAAGCGTCGAATCGTGCAGGAGCCGTTCTTACAATTGATCGCGCCAAAAATTAAGGATGGGGGCTACATTCATATTGCAACTGATTGGGTTGAATATGCCACGTGGATTGGAAATGTCTTTGAAAAGTCAGCTCTTTTTTCTGGAGGCATTATCGAGCGCCCAGAATTTAGGCCTGTCTCTAAGTTTGAAGGACAAGGCTTGCGAAAAGGTCACGTAGTTACAGATTTAAAGTACTTTAAGAATTAAAGCTTTCCATCACTTTCATATCTACTAACTAAATTTATGCGCCTTTGGTGCCGTTCATCGCCCGGAAAAGGTGTGCTGATAAATAAATCCACTAGTTCAAGGGCAAATTCCTGAGAGTGCATACGCCCGCCAATAGCGATTACATTGGCATTATTGTGCTCTCTAGCAAGCACTGCGGTGTCACGGCTCCACACAAGTGCCGCACGAATGCCTTTTACTTTATTCGCTGCAATCTGTTCGCCATTGCCTGATCCACCCAAAACAATTCCAAGTGAGCCGGGATCTGTGGCAACCGCTTCTGCTGCGGGAATACAAAAGACTGGATAATCATCCAACGGATCCAGTGTATGAGGACCGTGATCGATGACATTATGGCCGTGTAGTTTGAGATGATCGACTATACGATTTTTAAACTCAAGTCCTGCGTGGTCGCTGCCGATGTGGATGTTCACTCCCTCATCCTCTCAAAGAACATCGCATAAAAAAACAAGACCCGCACAAAAACCGTGCGGGTCTTGCCGAGATGATTAGGAACTAGTTATGGCCTCGGCCACGACCCATTCCCATTCCCATCGCACCGACGCGGCCAACCTGATTGACCTCCGCAGTAACGTTTGCAGTAACACCAGCCTTAGCGGTCACAGCTTGAGCAGGTGTTATCTTGCCAGCGACTACAGCAGCATCAATTGCTGCATTTTCTGCAGCAACTAGAGCCGCAATCAACGCTGGAGTCTTTGTTGGGCCAGCAATGGTTGCAAGTGACTTTCCACTTTGCAGTCCGGCCTTGAGCGTTGCAGCATTAATTCCAAGAGTTGTAAGGATGACTGCTTGCTTGTTTGCACCTGCGAATGCTCCACCCATAGGACGATTATTTTCTTCAGCTCCATGTGCGGCAGCACGGGCAGCCTTAACTGCTGCTTTGATTGTTGCAGTTTGAGTTTCAGTAAGAGTTCTGTTTGCAACAAGTCCTGCTAGTACTGTCGCAAGGAGATTGTCCTCACCCATTTCATTCATTCCACCAATAGATGGTCGAGATGACGTTGCCACAGTGGCAGCCCTAACGACTGTTTTCTTAGTTGCAGCACCGGCAGCACCAGCTCCAACAACTGAAACAGTTGCTACCACCGCGATCATTGCAATTGTCTTGGTCTTCATACGACTCCCTCTGTAGTGACCAGAAGTGGATTGAATTTAAGTTCAACCAACTACTGGTCTTTTCTACCGAATACCCTCATATTCGATATCCGTAGATAACTCCTCGACTCTCAAAGATTGGACTATTCTGGCTGAGAGCGTGCTTAGAGTTCGGAGTGGTGGCCCACTTACCCTGCGTAAAAAAGCGCTGAACCATAGGCAGTACACGTTTTCCTCCGGGAAACATCGAACGTTTGGAAGGTCCCATGAGAACGTTTCAGGGGAGAGCTAAAAACTATTCACTAGTCGCTCTTTCCCTATCAATGGTTTCAACATTTGCAATTCCTCAAAGTGCAATTGCTGCGACTCCGCAGAAACAAACAACGTTAAAAAATACTGTTATTAATAAAGCTGGAAGAGTCACTGATACAAAAAACTCCATTTTGAGTGGAAAAGGTGCTCCTTCCTCATCTCTTGGCGTCTTGGGCGATTTCTATATAGATACATCTTCTATGAATTTTTATGGCCCAAAAACAAGTACTAAGTGGCCAACACCAATAAGTTTGAAAGGACCAGCAGGTCCAATGGGTCCATCTGGTATTGACGGTAAATCAACAACATCGACTACTAATTCGAAAGCGGAAATAGGTGCAACCGGATTGACTGGAGCAATAGGTGCAACTGGTCCTGTGGGCGTTAAAGGAGCAACAGGAGATTCTGGTTTAACGGGTTCACCCGGAGCTAGTGGTCTTCCCGGCGCAACCGGTGCAACTGGATCACCGGGTGCAACTGGATCTCCGGGTTCACCGGGTGCAACCGGATCTCCGGGAGCGCCTGGCTCTGCAGGTTCACCTGGATCACCTGGCGCAAAAGGTGATGTCGGCGTAACTGGCGATGCAGGATTGACGGGATCACCTGGTTCACCTGGCGCAAAAGGTGATGTCGGTCCGATGGGTCCGAGCGGTATAGCAACTGCCTCAATAGGTAACGTAGTTTTTGGCACGCTGATTTCGACTGGTGATACCGAAGTCTCATCCGCATCTTTTGGTACTTTTTTGGCTAAGAAGATTTATGTTATTGAACTCATGATCCATGGAACTTTTGCAGCCACAGAAGGAGAGGGTGCAATTAATTTGGTTCGCATCACCGCTCCAGGCGTAACGCCAACAATCGTCTTTACGTACT
The DNA here is from genome assembly GCA_903838475.1 of uncultured Actinomycetes bacterium. Taxonomy (GTDB): domain Bacteria; phylum Actinomycetota; class Actinomycetes; order Nanopelagicales; family Nanopelagicaceae; genus PALSA-747. The sequence continues at coordinate 5,544 of CAILYP010000041.1, forward strand.
TAGTTAGCAGTGGCGCTTCAAGTCGAAATTCTGGATCGGTCACAGAAAACAACGTGAGTGCACGAATTCTTTTGGATGGCTCAATGGTCGAGATTGACTACAAATTACAAGCGGTCCTCATGATTAATCCCGCTACAACTACTAATGCATTTAATGCATCGGGGGGATTTTTTGCAGAGCAAGTTGGAGGAATAGTGCCTATGTAAATCAAAAAAGGATGAATATTGGAGCGGGTGACCGGGATCGAACCGGCACAACCAGCTTGGAAGGCTGGAGTTCTACCATTGAACTACACCCGCATATAGGCGTTGAATCGTTGGGGCGGGAACCATTTTTACAGGGTTTCTGCTCCAGTGCCATAAGGTACAGGTTCTGGTTAGGAGAAGGTAATTTAATACCTTAGACTCCTGCCTTACGCCGCCGGGGCGTAGCGTAGTGGCTAGCGCGCCTGCTTTGGGAGCAGGAGACCGCGAGTTCGAATCTCGCCGCCCCGACCAGTAGTACCTAAACATCAGTACCGAAAAGTGAATCCCTTTGAAGGAGAGCCGTGAAGAGCGACGTAGAAAAACTCAATGAAACCCGCGTAAAGATTTCTATTGAAGTTACCTTCGACGAAATGGCTCCATTCCTTGCAGATGCGTACACGGCAGTAAGTGCTCGCGTAAACATTCCTGGTTTCCGTAAGGGCAAAGTGCCACAAGCGATGATTGATCAGCGTGTTGGGCGTGCGGTTGTTTTAGATGAAGCAATTAACGCAGCCATTCCAACTTTCTACACACAAGCTGCGCGTGAAGCAAAGATTTCTCCCATTGGTCGTCCAGAAGTAGATATCAAGGAACTTAAGGACAAGGTTTCACTCTCTTTAGAAGTTGAAGTAGATATTCGTCCCGAAATCGAACTTCCCGATTTTTCTAAGATCACCCTCACTGTTGATGATGTAGAAGTAAGTGATGCAGATGTTGATGAGCAACTCACAGCACTTCGCGCTCGCTTTGGAACTCTTACGACAGTTGAGAAAACTGTCGAGACAGGTGATTTTGTTTCAATCGATCTAAGCGCAAAAGTTGATGGCGAAGAGATTGATGGCGGAACAGTTAACGATGTTTCCTACGAAGTAGGTACTAACCGCATGGTTGACGGATTAGATGAGGCTCTTCAAGGATTGAAAGAAGGCGAAAGTAAGCGCTTCACTGCTGGACTTGTTGGGATGGCTGAAGGACAGACTGGCGACATTGATGTCACTGTTAAGGCTGTTAAACGCCGCGACCTTCCAGAAGCTGATGATGCTTTTGCAAAGATGGCATCTGAGTTTGAAACTCTTGCAGAACTTAAGGCTGATATTTCAACGCGCCTAAATCGCGTAAAGGAGATGGAGCAAGGCTCCGCTGCCCGCGATCTGCTCGTTGATAAGTTGATGACCGAAATTAAGGTTCCGGTTCCACAAAATCTTATTGATAAAGAAGTGAATAGCCACCTTGAGGGTGAAGGTCGCCTTGAAGATGACGCACACCGAGCTGAAGTAATTGAATCGACCACTAAGTCATTTACACAAGAAATCATTTTTGACACTATCGTCGATGCTGAGCAAGTGTCAGTCAATGAAAACGAGCTCACCGAATATCTATTCCGTGCTTCACAGCGCTATGGAATGTCGCCTGACCAGTTCATCAAGGAAGTTACTGATGCGGGCCAGGTAAACACGATGATCGCTGAAGTGGCTCGCGCTAAAGCTCTGGCTGGGATTCTAAGTCGGGTAAAAGTTGTCACGAAATCAGGAAAGGCTGTAGATCTTGAAGCTCTACGCCCACAACCTGAAGTTGTCTCTGCGCCCGCCGAATAACCACTTCTCTCAGGGCGAACAGGATGAGCCTAATTTCACGATTAATCGGGAAGCATTCCTGCATAAAGATTGTTAAGGTCAATACATAGAAATTCCAGTTTTAGTAAAGCCTTCAGGAGGAATAGTGGAAGAAATCACCTCGCGTTCAGCGGGCATGGGTATGGGCGGCTTGGATGACCAGGTTTACCAACGCCTTCTGAAAGAGCGCATCATTTTCATGACGGGCCAAGTTGAAGACAACATGGCAAACGCTATTTCGGCACAGATGTTGCTTCTTGCAGCTGAAGATCCGGATAAAGATATTTTCCTATACATCAATTCACCAGGCGGATCTGTTTCTGCGGGCATGGCTATTTATGACACCATGCAATACATCAAAAATGATGTTGCGACAGTAACTATGGGTCTTGCAGCGTCCATGGGCCAGTTCCTTCTTACAGCTGGTGCTCCAGGAAAGCGTTATGCACTTCCTAACGCACGTATTTTGATGCACCAACCTCTTGGTGGCATCGGTGGCACAGCAACTGAAATTCGGATTCAGGCAGAGCAGATGGCGTTCACCAAGCGCCGTATGGCTGAACTTATTGCGATGCACTCAGGTCAGAGCGTTGAGACAATCACCGCAGATTCTGATCGTGACCGTTGGTTTGATGCTGAAGACGCAAAGAAATACGGCTTAGTTGATCATGTCGTTAAGTCGGCATCACAAGTAACAGGAAGTGGTGGGGCAGCATGAATAATAAAATAAATGATATTTCAGCTCGTTATGTACTTCCAACAATCGAAGAGAAGACGGCTTATGGCTTCAAGCGCCTAGATCCGTATACAAAACTTTTTGAAGAGCGAATTATTTTCTTGGGTCAGGCAATTGATGACACTGTTGCAAATGACGTGATGGCTCAGCTTTTGACCCTTGAGTCAATGGATCCAGACCGCGACATCATGATGTACATCAACTCTCCTGGAGGATCTTTCACAGCGTTGACAGCGATTTATGACACGATGCAATTTGTTCGCCCTGATGTGATGACAATTTGTCTTGGTCAGGCAGCTTCTGCAGCGGCAATATTGCTTGCAGGCGGTGCAAAAGGAAAGCGTTTTGCTCTTGAGCATGCTCGAATTTTGATTCACCAACCTTCATCTGAAGGTGGCGGTCAAGGTTCTGATATCGAGATTCAAGCTCGAGAAATCATGCGCATGCGCGCATTGCTTGAAGAGATGCTTGCAAAGCACTCAACAAAGTCAGCTGAAGAAATTGCCAAAGACATTGAACGCGACAAGATTCTCACTGCAGCAGATGCTGTCGAGTACGGCCTTATCGATCAGGTACTTGCCTCGCGCAAAGCAGCTAAGTAATTAGCTGTCATCCGATTCACCTATAAGCGAACACGCTTTATGCTCAAATGCCCTGCCAGAGATGGTGGGGCTTTGTAGTCTTCGGGTATGAACACACGCATCGGAGAATCAGGTGATCTCCTTAAGTGTTCTTTCTGCGGAAAGACACAAAAGCAAGTTAAGAAACTTATTGCCGGACCCGGTGTCTATATTTGCGATGAATGTATCGAATTATGTAATGAAATCATTATTGAAGAGCTCTCCGAGACAAGCGTTCTTGGATTAACCGAACTACCAAAGCCACAAGAGATTTCAGATTTCCTCGATCAGTTTGTTATTGGCCAGGAGAGCGCTAAGCGTTCGCTAGCTGTTGCCGTATACAACCATTACAAGCGTGTTCAGTCAGGTGATTCAAAGCGTGATGACGCTGTTGAATTAGCGAAGTCTAATATTTTGATTCTCGGACCAACTGGTTGCGGAAAGACGCTTCTTGCCCAGACTCTTGCAAGAATGCTTAACGTGCCATTCGCGATTGCAGATGCAACAGCGCTAACCGAAGCTGGTTATGTTGGCGAAGACGTTGAGAACATTCTTCTCAAGTTAATTCAGGCAGCAGATTACGATGTGAAGAAAGCCGAAACAGGAATTATCTATATTGATGAAATCGATAAGGTGGCTCGTAAAGCCGAGAACCCGTCGATTACTCGTGACGTATCAGGTGAAGGTGTTCAACAAGCCCTTCTCAAGATCCTTGAGGGAACCACTGCTTCTGTTCCACCACAAGGTGGCCGTAAGCATCCTCATCAAGAATTTCTTCAAATCGATACAACAAATATTCTTTTCATTGTGGGTGGAGCTTTCGCTGGTCTTGAGAAAATAATTGAAAGCCGTAAGGGTAAAGCTGGAGTGGGATTTAATGCCAAACTCCAAACTGCCGAAGAAGTTTCTAAGGTTGATATCTTTGGTGATGTAATGCCAGAAGATCTTTTGAAGTTTGGAATGATTCCAGAATTTATCGGGCGTCTACCAATTCTTACAAGCGTTGAAAAGTTAGATCGTCCAGCGCTTATGGAGATTTTAACCGAGCCTAAGAATGCTCTCGTTAAGCAGTACGAAAAACTCTTTGAGTTAGATGGCGTCGAACTAGAAGTAACTCCAGAAGCTCTCGAAGTGGTTGCAGATCTTGCAATCAAACGCGGTACTGGTGCACGTGGCTTGCGCGCGATTATGGAAGATACCCTCTTGTCGGTTATGTATGAAGTTCCTTCCCGCAAGGATATTGAGCGAGTAATCATCACTCCCGGAGTAGTAAATAAAGAGGCCGAGCCTCAATACATCCCTCGAGGCGCCGGACCAAAGCGCGCCGCCAAGGGCAAAGGCGCAGAAGACACCGAGGAGAAGAGCGCTTAACTTTTAATCTAGACTCACCCATTATGAGCGAACATCCTGAATTAGCTGCAGCCTTTACGCCTGCCGATATTGAAGGTGTCCTCTATAAAAAGTGGATTGATGCTGGATATTTCACCGCTGATGCCAAGTCATCTAAACCACCTTTCACCATTGTTATTCCACCACCGAATGTGACAGGTAGCCTGCATATTGGGCACGCCCTGGACCACACACTTCAAGACATTTTGATTCGCATGAAGCGAATGAAGGGCTTTGAAGCACTCTGGCTTCCTGGTATGGATCACGCAGGTATCGCTACGCAGAATGTTGTTGAGAAACAACTCGCTGCGCAAGGACTCTCTCGTCATGATCTTGGACGCGAAAAGTTTGTGGAAAAAGTTTGGGAATGGAAAGCCGAATCCGGTGGACTCATTCTGGATCAGATGAAGCGCCTGGGTGATTCTGTCGACTGGAGCCGAGAAGCATTCACGATGGATGCCAATCTTTCTGAAGCGGTACTAGCAATTTTTAAACGTCTTTATGACGCTGAACTTATTTATCGTGCCGAGCGGATTATCAACTGGTGCCCACGATGCCTAACTGCCTTATCTGATATTGAAGTTGACCATAAAGAAATTGACGGTGAATTTGTTCAGATTACTTATGGCGATCCGGGTGAAAATCAAATCAGTATTGCAACTACTCGTCCAGAAACTATGTTGGGTGATGGCGCTGTTGCGGTGAATCCAAATGATGAGCGCTACAAAGAAATGGTCGGTAAGTTTGTAAAACTTCCATATGTCGATCGCCTGATTCCAATTATTGCCGATGAATTAGTAGATCCTGAGTTTGGGACTGGCGCTGTAAAAGTAACTGCCGCGCATGATCCAAATGACTTTGAGATGGCGATGCGCCATAACGTTCCTATGGTAATTATTATGAATGAACATGCTGTGATGGATGGAACTAATACTCAATTCGATGGCATGGATCGATTCGAAGCTCGAAAGGCTGTGGTTGAGCAACTTCGCAAAGACGGAAGAATCGGATGGGAAAAGCGTCCCTACTCACACTCAGTTGGTCATTGCTCTCGCTGTGAAACTGTTGTCGAGCCACGGCTATCGAAACAATGGTTTGTGAAAGTAGCTCCGCTCGCAAAAGCGGCCGGTGATGCCGTTCGCGATGGTCGCGTAAAAATTGAACCAGAAGAACTTGCTCCTCGCTATTTCGACTGGGTCGATAATATGCATGACTGGTGTATTTCCCGACAGCTTTGGTGGGGCCACCGCATTCCTGTGTATTACGGACCAAATGATGAAGTTGTCGTGTGCGGTCCAAACGAAACACCTCCTGCTGGATATACGCAGGATCCTGATGTTCTAGATACATGGTTTTCTTCCGCGCTTTGGCCCTTTTCAACTCTTGGCTGGCCAACACAAACTGATGATGTAAAAAAGTTTTATCCAACCAGCGTTCTCGTTACGGGATATGACATCCTATTTTTCTGGGTTGCTCGCATGATGATTATGGGACTTTTCGCAATGGATGGAGTACAGCCATTCCAAACTATTGCTTTGCACGGTTTAGTCCGCGATAAATTTGGAAAGAAAATGTCGAAGTCCAAAGGAAATGTTGTCGATCCAATTGAATTTATGGATAAGTATGGATCTGATGCGCTGCGTTTCACACTTGCCCGCGGAGCTAATCCAGGAGCGGACCAAGCTCTAGCCGAAGAATGGATTGCAGGAGCACGTAACTTTGCAACAAAGCTTTGGAATGCAACTAGGTTTGCAAAGATGAATGGTGCAACTACCGAAGGTCCAATGCCATCTTTTGATTCACTAGATGATATTAATAAATGGATTCTCACTCGCCTAGATGAAACTGTTTCAGAAGTAGACCAGCTTTTAGAGAAATTTGAATTTGCTAAAGCTTGCGAAATAATTTATCACTTTGCATGGGATGACTTATGTGACTGGTATTTAGAATTAACTAAATCATCATTTGCTAAGGGCGGGGTTGCTGCAACTGACACTCAGCGAGTACTTGGACATGTCCTAGACCAGTTACTTCGGTTGATGCATCCCGTAATGCCATTCATCACGGAAGAACTTTGGTGCAACTTAACTGGAAAAGAAACGCTTGTAACTGCGTCTTGGCCAAAAATGAATCCATCACAACGCGAAGAATCATCACTTGCATCCGTAACAAAAGTTCAAGAGATAATTACTGAAATTCGCCGCTTCCGAAATGACCAGGGAATAAAGACCTCAGCCCGCATCATTGCTCGTTTTAATGGTCTATCAGAAGCAGGTTTAGATTCCTATGAAGATGCAATTCGATTCATTGTTCGCTGTGAAAAGGAAGAGGGTAACTTCACCTCAAAAATCGATGTAGCAGGCATAACAGTTGAATTCGATCTATCAGGTGCAATCGACATAAACGCTGAGCGAGCTCGCCTTACTAAGGATTTAGCTGCTGCCGAAAAGGATCGAAATACCGCAAAAGTAAAAATTGAAAATGAAGGTTTTATGGCTAAAGCCCCTATGGAAGTAGTGCAAGAAATTCGCCAACGCATGGCAGATACAACTGCAGATATTGAGCGACTCACAGCTGCGCTAGCCGCTCTTCCGGCACAATAAATATGGATATGAGTACGCCTGAAAGTCTTGAAGTCTTGGAACATATTTATCAAGCGCTGCTAAAGCGTTGGCCTGAAACTCGCATTGAGCCATCACTTGATCGTATTTCTGCCTTGTGTGATGCACTTGGAAGTCCAGAGCGAACATATCCCGTCGTACATATTGCTGGGACCAACGGAAAAACCACGACCTCGCGCATGATTGACGCGCTCTTTTCAGAACTTGGGTATCGCACCGGCCGCTTTACCAGCCCGCATCTTGAAAGCTTTCTTGAACGTATTGCCCTAAAAGGCGAGCCAATTTCACCGCAAGGAATGATTGCTACCTACAACGATGTCGCCTTATACCTAGACTTAATAGATAGTCGTCAACCACATCCGATATCGTTTTTTGAAGCGATGACAGCGCTCGCATTTGTAGCCTTTGCTGAATATCCAGTCGATGTCGCAGTGATTGAAGCCGGGATGGGCGGGGCATGGGATGCAACCAACATCGTTTCAAGTCAAGTTTCTGTTATTACTCCTATTGGCTTAGATCACACTGAATATCTTGGCGAGACGCTTGCAGAAATTGCTGAAACAAAATCTGGAATTATTAAGCCTGAATCTCATGTGGTACTTGCAGCGCAACCTGTTGAAGTTGCAAAAGTGTTGACTGCCAAAGTGTTAGAAAAAGCAGCAATTCCATATCGTGAAGGTTTGGAATTTTCCGTAGCCAAGCGAGATATTGCTGTTGGTGGCCAACTTGTGGCAATCAACGGAGTGCATGGAATGTATACAGATATTTTTATTCCTTTGTATGGTGCACATCAAGCCTCTAATGCGGCTATCGCAATTGCATCTGTTGAAGCCTTCTCTGGCGTTATGCTCGATGAAGAATTAGTCAGGAATGCGTTTGCAAAAGTTACCTCACCAGGTAGGTGCGAAATTTTGTACCGTGACCCAACAGTCATAGTGGATGCTGCACACAATCCTCATGGAGCTAAAGCACTAGCAGCGACCATTGCCTCTGAATTTGATTTCGAAACCGTATTTGGTGTGCTCGCAATCTTAGGCGAGAAAGACGTGCATGGTGTATTACTCGAGCTTGAGCCAATAATCGATCGGTTAGTCGTAACTCAGAATTCTTCCGAGCGTGCGCTACCGGTAGATGTGCTCTTTGACGCAGCAATTAAAGTCTTTGGGATTGATCGAGTTTTTAAGGCGCCAGATCTTAGGACGGCAATAACTACTGCAATCGAACAATGCACTCTAGTTAATCAGACGAGTGAAGGTGTTTCTTCAGTAGTCATAACTGGATCAGTAGTCACGGCAGGTGAAAGTCGTTCAATCCTTCGAAAGATTTCAGAGCTTCGCTCATGAGAATTTTAGGCGCAGCTGTAATAACGATGGAATCTCTGCTCATGGGATTTGCATTGTTGCTTGCGATGGAGAATCACGGATCACTCGCACTTATTCTTGGTGGGGCGCTGGCCCTTGCATGTCTGCTCAATGCAGGAATGATGAAAAAACCTTTAGGTTGGATTGTGGGAAGCGTCCTACAAATTGGCTTAATTGCATATGGCTCTGTGGTGCCGATTATGTACTTTATGGGAACGCTATTTGCTGGCCTTTGGGCTACGGCCTTCTTTTTGGGGCGCAAGGGTGAGGCTATTCGCGCACGATTGGTAGCCGAACGGGAAGCGAACCCCCCGGTTTAAAGGAAACCCTGCCAGCCCATAGAATGCACCAATGACCTCGCAGCAGAATCAGTCTCATCTTGTGCCTCAAGAGCGCACTCTCGTTCTTGTGAAACCAGATGGTGTGCGTCGTTCGCTTGTTGGAGAAGTAATTTTTCGTATCGAACGAAAAGGATATGTAATTTCAACACTCAAAATGGTTGAACCTGATCGCGCACTACTAGCAAAGCATTATGCAGAACACGAAGGTAAGCCTTTTTACGAACCGCTACTTGAGTTCATGCTCTCAGGTCCGGTTGTGGCAATCATCGCTGAAGGTAATCGCGTGATTGAAGGATTTAGAAAATTAGCAGGCACCACCGACCCTACGACAGCTGAACCTGGAACGATTCGTGGGGATCTTGCGAGAGATCAAGGTACGAAAGTTGTTCAAAATATTGTCCATGGTTCAGATTCAGTTGAATCTGCTGAGCGTGAAATAAATATCTGGTTCCCCGAGATAAAGGAATTGAAGCAATGAGGAAGAAAGACGAAATGGACGAGAAGAAACCGTCACGCATGAATTTCATTGGCCGCGATATGGCTGTAGATCTTGGAACCGCTAACACTCTTGTGTATGTCCGTGGCCGTGGAATCGTTCTTAACGAGCCTTCGGTTGTTGCTATTAACCAAGATACCGGCGCAATCCTTGCAGTTGGAATTGAAGCCAAGCGAATGATTGGTAGAACACCTGGCAATATTGTTGCAATCCGTCCACTTAAGGATGGCGTCATTGCTGACTTTGATACAACAGAGCGCATGCTTCGTTACTTCATTCAAAAGGTACATAAGCGTCGTTATCTTGCTAAGCCACGTATCGTCGTTTGCGTTCCATCAGGAATTACTGGCGTTGAACAACGCGCAGTGAAAGATGCTGGGTACGCAGCTGGTGCGCGCAAGGTTTACATCATTGAAGAGCCTATGGCCGCAGCAATCGGTGCAGGTCTGCCTATCCATGAGCCAACTGGCAACATGGTCGTTGACATTGGTGGCGGCACCACAGAAGTTGCAGTTATTTCTTTAGGTGGAATTGTTACCGCGCTTTCAATTCGCGTTGGCGGGGATGAACTTGATCAAGCAATTATTGATTGGGTAAAGCGTGAATACTCACTGCTCCTTGGAGAGCGTACGGCTGAAGAAATCAAAATGGCAATTGGTTCGGCATATCGCCTACCCAATGAGCCAGATGCAGAAATTCGTGGCCGCGATCTCGCTACTGGATTGCCAAAGACGATTCTCGTATCAGCTGAAGATATTCGCAAAGCACTCGAAGAGCCTGTCAATCAGATTGTTAATGCTGTTAAGAGCACTCTGGATAAGACTCCACCTGAGCTAGCCAGTGATTTGATGGATCGTGGAATCGTTCTGACTGGTGGCGGCGCACTGCTACGCGGTCTAGATGAGCGACTTCGCCACGAAACTGGAATGCCAGTCCATATCTGTGAACGTCCACTTAATGCTGTTGCTGAAGGTTCCGGAAAGTGTATTGAGGAATTTGAAGTACTTGAAAAGGTCCTGATTTCAGAACCTCGCCGTTAGTATTGTAGAAATTTTCTTGATTGTAGAAGTGGCGTAGCAAGGAGATTCTTATGGCACGTGGCGGGAGTAATCGTTCCAGACTCCTGCTCGTCATTCTTCTAGTTTCTTCACTTTTACTTATAACTCTTGATTTACGCGGAGTTGGTATAACGTCGGGATCTCGCAATGTAACTCAAGCCGTTCTTTCCCCTATTCAAAAAGCATCTGCTGATATTTTCGCGCCAGTAGGTAGATTTTTTAGTGATGTGAAGAACTTTGGCAGAATTAAGGCAGAAAATGCTGATCTGAAGAGTGCTGCAGCCCGGCTTAAAAAAGAATCTGCTTTCAACGCTGACATCAAGGGCCAGCTGGAACAACTTAAGGGAGCCCTTGATCTTGCCGCTCGAGGTGGGTACAAAGTAGTTTCTGGTCGAGTTATTGGCCGAGGATCTGCATCTACATTTAGTCAAACAATCACTATTGATGTTGGTTCACAAAGCGGTGTTCGCAGGAACATGACTGTAATTTCAGAAAATGGACTAGTTGGTGTTGTTAAAGAAGTGACCGTTAATTCAGCTATCGTGCTTTTGATGAGCGATCCAACATTTCGTATAGGAGTGCACCTAGCAAGGTCGCAGAGTTATGGAGTTCTCAAGGGAGAGGGAACCGATACTTACACGTTAGAACTTCTAGATTCAACTGGTTCGGTCCAAGTCGGAGATTCACTAATTTCAATCGGAAGCGATAACAATCGACCATATATTCCTGGTCTACCTGTTGGAGTTGTTACGGCTGTTGATCACACCACAACGACATTGGCTCAAACGGCAACCGTAAAGTCATATTCAAATCTGAACGATCTTGGCGTGGTGTCTGTTGTAATTCAAGCCCCAACGGCAGCGCCTGTTAAACCAATTAATCCAACACCTCGAGCAACAATTACAATTTTGGTTACTCCAACTCCAACGCCAGATGCTGTTGCTTCCGCTGCGCCAAATCCAGCACCAACTCCAACTTTAAGTAAGTCAGGTAAGTTAAGTAAGGCAACCAAATGACTCCGACACGACTCGGAATTAGCACAGTTTTCCTCTTTGTAATCTTCGCCTTACAAGAATCAGTTGTTTCAAGAATTCATCTTCCGATTACAGGGTTCTCGCTCTATTTAGCGGTATTAATCTGCCTGATTGCGCTGGAAGATCGAAATGGCGCGATAGTTATGGGATTTATTGGTGGCTTAGTGCTTGATCTTGCCCCAACTTCGCAAAGCGCATTCGGCCAGTGGGCGCTCATTTTTACAATTGTTGGATATTTATTCTCCGTAAATATGGAAAACGTCGGAGACTTCACCTCTCAACCAATTTCCTTTGTCCTCTTCATCGCAACGGCATGCGCAGTTGCTTTAACTATGGACCTCGTCGTCAGTTTGATGCTTGGAGAAAGCGTTGGATCACTTTCGCGTGCTTTAGTTGTTGTTGCAGGTAATTTTGTTTGGACGCTTCTTTTTACGCCATTATTTCTCCCCTTCATCCGCCGCGCTAGAGAAGTAACTCTGACCTCGAGAGAGCGTTCATGAGTTCACAGCGCTCACGCCTCAACCTATTAATAGTTCAAACTTTAATACTCTCATTAATGGTTGCACTTCTTGGCAGGCTTTTTTATCTACAAATTGCAAATACATCTGTCTATCAAAATGCGGCTCTTAGCATTCAAAGCCGAGACATAGTGAGTCCAGCTTTACGCGGGGCAATAACAGATAGCAGTGGATTACCTATGGCGATGGATCGGCCAGGATTAGCAATCACAGTGGATCGTAGCGTTATCGACAAGCAAGCCGACAAAGGTGTTGCAGTCGTAACGAGAGTGAGTAAGTTATTGAAATTGCCCTTTCCAGATTTATGGCAAGGCACAAGGCTCTGTGGGGAACTTGCGGTTGGCAAGCGTTCGGGTTGTTGGAATGGAACTCGATTTCAAGCTATTCCAATCACTAAACAAGCAACACAAGCCCAGGCGCTAGTTGTACTTGAAAATTCCGATATCTATGCAGGCGTGAGCGCGCAAACCGTTCCGGTTCGCAGCTATCCATCTCTTGCAGGTGAAGTTCCGGTACATGTGCTGGGTTATGTCGGTGGGGTTTCAGAAGCAGATCTGAATGACCCCGCTAAAGGTTTCTATCGCAATGAGAGCGTTGGCAAATCTGGATTAGAAATTATGTACGATAAATATTTACGAGGCACGCCTGGAATTAAGACTGTGATAGTAGATAGAAAAGAAGCAGTCACGCGCACCTCCCAAAATACACAGTCTGTTGCTGGAGATAATTTAGTTACCAACTTGAATGCAAAGCTGCAGGCGGCAACAGAGAAAGCATTAGCAGGAGCCGTACGAAAATCGCGATCGATGGGCTACAAAGCAGACTCTGGTGCTGCGATTGTGTTGAATATTAAAAACGGTGGCGTATTAGCTATGGCTTCGTGGCCATCTTATGACCCAAATATGTTTCAAAAAGGTTTGACAATTCAGCAAGCGAAAGATTTATTTAGCGAATCGACTGGCGTTCCTGCTCTATCTCGAGCGATACAAGGAACCTATGCGCCTGCCTCAACTTTTAAAGCGCTTTCGGTTGTGGCTGCTACCAAAGCTGGCTACAACATGAATTCTTCTTACAACTGTCCGGCCACGGTACAAGTTGGTAACAGAGTCTTTAAGAATTTTGAAGCTAAAAATGAAGGCAAGATTTCGATGGAGCAGGCCATCGCAGTATCTTGCGACACCATTTGGTATCAGATTGCATATGATGAGTGGGTACGCGATGGTGGTTTGCGTCCAAAATCTAATGTGAAAGATTATTTCTTTTTAAATGCCAAGGGATTTGGCGTTGGGAAAAAAACTGGAGTAGATCTTCCTGATGAATCTACTGGACGGTTACCTGATAGAAATTGGAAGCAAAAATATTGGGATTCGAATAAGGGATTTTTCTGCAATTACCAAAATCGTGCTTTAAAGAAGGATTTGACCCCGTACCTCACTGCAATCGCTCACGAGAATTGTGTGGATGGATATGTAGTCCGCGCTGGTGATGCGGTTAACTTTTCGATTGGTCAGGGAGATACGTTGCTTTCACCTCTGCAACTCGTGGACATGTACGCAGCAATCGCAAATGGTGGAACTCTCTATCAACCACAAGTAGCACGAGCAGTTGTGACTCCACTTGGGAAAGTGGTCAAAGAATTTAAGCCGGTTGTAAATGGAAAAATACCAGCGTCCTCATCGGATTTATCTTTCTTACACCGAGCTCTCCGAGCTGTTGCTACGAGAGGAACTGCGGCTGGTCTCTTTGCCAATTTCCCAGTTGCAGTAAGTGGCAAAACTGGAACCGGACAGGTTTTGGGTAGAAATGCCAATGGTTCTGCCAAAGATGACACTTCATGGTTTGTTTCCTATGCACCAAGTGATAAACCTCAATATGCAGTTGTCATGATGGTGAGCCAAGGAGGATTTGGTGCTACTGCATCCGGTGGCGGAGTTAAGGAGATTTATTCAGCCCTCTTTGGAGTAAAAGGCAATAGGGTCGACCCTAACGCTGCAATATTCCCAGCAGGTGGACCGGTAACAACTATTCCTAAGATTGACACTCTCAATGCGGTGGCTAAGAAAGCGGGGAAGAAATGAGACAACTCAATTCAACAATCCGCAGCCGCTCACGCTCGGATTTAGTTAGACGAAATCTTTCTGGATTTGACCCATGGCTCAGCCTGGCAGTTGCGGCCTTGCTCATTATTGGAACACTTCTTGTTTGGGCGGCCACTCGCTCATGGTTTGCTTCTCAAGGACTAGATCCAGAGTATTACTTAAAGCGGCATGTACTTAATATTGTTATTGGGCTTTTACTTGCATACGGCACGACTCTTGTTGATTACCGATTATTGCGTGCCTACACACCAATCGTTTGGGGCCTTGGCGTACTTGGACTAACGATCGTGCTTATCCCGGGCCTTGGGTCCACTGTTAATGGGGCTCGCGCATGGATCTCCTTTCCAGGTGGGTTTCAATTGCAACCAGCTGAGTTAGCAAAGATCTCAATCATCGTCGGTATTGCAATGTTGCTAGCAGAAAAGCGTGACATTGATGCGAATCCAACAGATAAAGATGTAATGAAAGCTCTTGGCCTATCGGCTGTTCCGATTCTGTTAATACTTTTACAGCCTGATCTAGGAACTGTTGTAATCATCAGTGCTGCAATTCTTACAATCATTGCAGTTTCCGGCGCCCCTTCAAGATGGATTGTTGGCTTATTGATAATTGCACTTGTTGGTGGCTTTGGAGCGGTTAAAGCGGGAGTCGTGAGCGATTACCAGGTAAAGCGGCTGCAATCTTTTGTGGATCCAACTGCCGACCCCCAGCAAAGCGGCTATCAGATAAGACAATCGCGAATCACGATTGGCTCAGGAGGATTTCTTGGACGAGGTCTTTTTCATGGCCCACAAACAAATGGTCGCTTTGTGCCCGAGCAGCAGACAGACTTTATCTTTACGGTTGCCGGCGAAGAGTTAGGGTTTCTTGGAGCTGGTTTTATTCTTTTTTGCTTTTTAATAATCTTTATTCGAGCATTCATGATTGCGCGAAGAACCACAGATCTATTTGGTCGACTGGTATGCGTAGGAGTAATTGCTTGGTTCGCATTTCAAACATTTGAAAATATTGGAATGTGTATGGGATTGGTTCCCATGACCGGCGTACCTCTGCCTTTTGTTTCGTATGGGGGCTCGAGCATGTTTGCTAATTTGGTTGGGTTCGGGCTTTTGCAAAATGTTCACGTCAGAAGCCGCTAAATAGGGCGCGAACACGCTTGAATATCACCGGATTGCCGATTTACCAACCCTTCTGCGATACTTATGCCAGCGTTCGCGCATGTAATACGTCGAGTGGCCCCCTCATGGTGCGGCCTTAATAGCTCAGATTGCATCCGAAGCTAAATTTTTGCGACAAGGTTCAAAAAGAATTTTGTGTGAGTACCGCCCCTGGCTCAACAGCGAGAGGCCCAAACGAAGTACCAGTAGTTGGGGTACATGAAAAGGATTTGATCTTATGGCTCCAGAGCCAAAAGGTGCGCGCAAGCGCGCTACCAAAAAGTCGTCAGCACGTGCCGGAACTCCATCAGATGCCAGTGAAACTCCAAAAGTTCCTACAACTGAGGCAATTCCCGCAATCATTGATGAAAAGCCAAAGCGTGTAACTAAAAAAGCCGCTGCAATTCCCGTAGCAATTTTTCAAGCTGCTCCAATCACCGAGAAAGCAACTAAAGCCAAAGTTGTAAAAAAGGTAGCACCAGTTGAATCTGCTACGAAGAAAGCAA
>CAILYP010000042.1:0-6660 GCA_903838475.1 uncultured Actinomycetes bacterium
CCTTCCCTTGCCACTATGTTGAGCGTCATTGTTACAGACGCCATTGTTGATGGAGAGGCACAGGCGATTTTTCAAGGCGTCGTATCTCAAACATTCGACCGAATAGATTCAGACGGATGCATGTCCACTAATGACACAGTGACATTTATGGCTTCGGGAGCCAGCGGGATTACCCTGTCGAATGAGGAACTAAAGGCGCTTGTGTTGGAATGTGCCACCTATTTAGCTTATGAACTGATATCTGATGCCGAGGGTCACACAAAGATTGTAGAGATCATCACAGTTAACGCACATACGGTTGCTGATGCCATTGAAGTAGGAAGGAGCTGTGCGCGAAATAATCTGCTTAAGTGTGCTCTCAACGGTGGCGATGCTAACTGGGGTCGAGTTCTAGCAGCGGTTGGAGCCACAACTGCAACCTTTGATCCTCACACAATTGATGTTTCACTCAACGATGTAATGGTGTGTAAGTCCAGTGCTCCAGGTGTCGATCGCTCAGAAGTAGATTTAAGCGGGAAGAATATCCGGATACTTATCGATCTTAAAGCAGGCAACTCAACTGGAACAATTTGGACCAATGACTTATCGGCCATGTATGTTCATGAGAATTCAGCGTACTCATCATGATAGTGATTAAGTATGGCGGGCATGCTCTACCCGAGGCAGGTAGTTCCGATGAAATCCTTAAAACGATTGCACGTGAACATTTAGCGGGTCGAAAGATAGTTCTCGTTCATGGCGGGGGCCCACAGATCAATGCTGAATTGGCCGTACATAATCTTCCAGCGCACATGGTAGGTGGCTATAGATTTACAACTCCCGAAGTATTCGAAGTAGTTCAGAAGGTCCTGTCTGGGCAAGTTCTAAGAACATTGGTAAATCAACTAATTGGCTTTGGCTGCAACGCGATAGGAATATCTGCTGGCGATGGTGAAACTATTCGCGCTAAGAAAGTCGCTCCCATATTGGTCGAGGATGAATTTAAGGACATAGGCCTTGTAGGTGAAGTCTTGACTACGGATTCGACTTTGTTAAATCTACTTCTGTCATCTGGTTTTTTACCGGTTGTTTCACCCGTCGCCGTAGATAACGCAGGTCAAGGTTTAAACCTCAATGCTGATCTAGCTACAGGAGCTTTCGGCGGTGCACTCAAAGCGGATGAAGTTATCTTCATGACAGATGTCGCTGGAATTTATCGCCATTACCCTGATCCTGATAGCGTGATTAGTAAAATCTCAGCAACAGATCTCGCGGCGCTGCAAGAGAGTTTTGTGGCAGGGATGATTCCCAAATCTCAAGCTGCAATTTCAGCGCTCGCAGCAGGAGCTAAGAAGGTTCGCATAATTGATGGGCGCGACCCCTCAAATCTCACAGCTGCGCTTAATGGCGATGGCGGAACGGTTGTATTTGCATGAAAACTAACTATAGGACGCGCTGGCAAGAGACAATGGAATTGAATTACGGAACACCCGCGCTCTCACTTGTGCGCGGAAAAGGCCCATATGTGTGGGATGCAAAAGGAAAAAAGTATTTAGATTTCTTGGGAGGTATCGCCACCAACGTACTGGGCCATGCAGATACCACGATTGTAAAAGCGGTATCCAAACAAATTGCCACTCTCGGACATGTCAGTAATTTCTATTCACATCCTACTGGTTTGGCGCTTGCACAAAAATTGCAAGAAATCATTGGCGCCGAATCAAAGGTATTTTTCTGCAACTCCGGCGCTGAAGCGAACGAGGCTGCGCTCAAGATTTCTCGCTTGACTGGGCGAACTAAGATCATTTCAGCTATTGGAAGTTTCCATGGACGGACCATGGGCGCACTTTCCCTCACTGGCCAACCTGCAAAACGTGCCTCATTTATTCCATTAATGCGAGGCGTTAAATTTTTGCCCTACGGGGATATCCGAGCAATGGAGAAGGCGATCTCGCATCGGGTAGCGATGGTGATACTCGAACCAATTCAAGGAGAAAATGGAGTAATTGTTCCTCCAGCTGGATATCTCAAAGCGGTTCGAGAGCTCTGCGACAGATACGAGACTCTTCTTTGTATCGATGCGGTTCAGACGGGAATGGGGAGAACGGGTAGCTGGTTTGGATATGAAGCTGAAGGAATTTTGCCCGACATCCTGACTCTTGCAAAAGGACTTGGTGGCGGTCTGCCTCTTGGAGCAATGGTGAGCGTTGGAAAAAACGTTCCACATTTTGCGCCCGGGCAACATGGTTCAACATTTGGTGGCAATCCGGTGACTACCGCCGCGGGCTTAGCTGTCATTGATGTTTTGGAAAAGAAGAATTTATTAAAGGCTGCTCTAAAAAGTGAGAAACTTCTGCGTAAGGGGTTAATCAAAGTTCAAGGAGTCACTGACGTGCGCGGCAAGGGACTGTTGCTTGGCATAGTTCTGCAGGAAGGTAATGCAAGCTCTGTAGTCGATGCTTGCATAACGAACGGCCTGCTAGTGAATTCCCCAGCTTCCAATGTCATTCGCATAGCTCCTGCTTTGAATATCTCACCAGCCCACATCGAAGAATTTTTGAGAAAATTTAACCAGTCTATGAAACAGGTCTCACATGACTAAGAAAACATCTGCGCTCTCGCCATCTGCTCGCAAAAATATGATCGCGCAAGTTATTGCCGATGAAGTTATCGACTCTCAAGAATCACTCGTATCAGTGTTAAAGAAGCGCGGAGTTAGCCTCACTCAAACTACGGCTAGCCGTGACTTAGTAGAGATGGGTGCTTATCGCGGAAAGGATCGCCAGGGCATCATTCGCTATTTTGTACCTCAAGAACCTGCGACTCCTACCAAACCCAAGGGGAGTGAGCTACTGCTCGCAGCGACAGCTAGTGGAAATATTGCAGTTCTTCGCACGCCTCCTGGCGGTGCTCAACTTCTGGCCAGCTCTTTGGATCATTCATCTATTTCGACCTTAATTGGGACGATTGCTGGCGATGACACAGTTCTGGCAATCGCCAAGAGTGCTCAAGGTGGATCCCGACTCATCAAAGAAATCGAAGATTTTTTGGTCGGTACTCCCGTAAAATCGTCTAGAAATGTTGCTCGCAAGAACTCTGCTCACGTGAAAAAGAGATGAAGGAATAAAATATGGCTCTTTGGGGCGGACGTTTCTCGCAAGGACCAGCTCAATCTGTGGCTGCTCTCTCGCGAAGTGTAGATTTTGACTGGCGCTTGGCTCAATACGATATTCGCGTAAACGTTGCCCACGTCAATTCTCTGTCGGAAGGTAAAATTCTCACCTCGGAGGATGCCAATCTGATTATCTCTGCGCTGAAGGAATTGAGCCGTGAAATCGAATCTGGAGCCTTTTCCTATACTGATGAGGATGAAGATGTACACAGTGCTATCGAACGTGGCCTGTTACTAAAACTTGGTCCACTAGGCGGAGCGTTTCGTGCTGGTCGTTCCAGAAATGATCTTGTTGCCACAGATTTCAAGTTGTACATCATTGATCATATTCTTGAAATAGCTCAATCAATCACGCAGTTAGTCGATGCTCTTAATCGAGTCGCCGGCGAATATAAGGACGCACTAGCTCCGGGATTCACTCACTTACAACACGCTCAACCCATCAATTTCGGTCATGAGATTGCCAAACATTCGCATGCTTTTTTGCGCGATATCGATCGTATAAACGATTGGATTAACAGAAATTCATTTTCACCTTTGGGCGCTGGCGCCCTTGCCGGTTCTGGACTACAACCGCATCCTGAGAATTCGGCTACCGAATTAGGATTTAAAGGAGCGCTGCTCAATTCTATTGACGCAGTGAGTGATAGAGACTTCGTCGCCGAAGCACTGTTTATTTTCTCAGTGATTGGAATTCATCTCTCGCGAATCGGTGAAGAGTTCACAATTTGGAGTACAACTGAGTTTGGCTGGGCCAAACTCGATGATGCTTTTTCTACCGGATCCTCAATCATGCCCCAGAAGAAGAATCCAGATATTGCAGAGCTTGCAAGAGGTAAATCAGGTCGCCTGATAGGAAATTTGACGGGACTTTTGGCAGTCCTGAAGGGACTTGCTTTCGCTTATAACCGAGACTTACAAGAGGATAAGGAGCCTGTCTTTGATTCTATTGAGACATTACAGGTACTGCTTCCTGCAGTAATAGGGATGATCGAAACAACGACTTTTGATCGTGAAAAAATGTCAAAAGGAGCAATTGCTGGCCATGCTTTAGCAACGGAGATTGCGGACTTTTTGGTGCGAAAAGGAATCCCTTTTGCGCAAGCTCACGAAGCTTCCGGAAATTGTGTTCGCCTAGCAGATTCTCTTAATTGCGAAGTGCACGAATTGAGTGATCAACAATTTATGAGTATTCACGAGAAATTGAGCAGTGACCTGCGATCAGTGATGACGGGGGAGGGAGCAACATCTTCTCGTACATCCATTAGTGGCACTTCCCTAGCAAGTATCACGACTCAACTTAAGACTTTAGATGCTAAGAACAAAAATGCACTCTTGTGGGTTGAGGATGCTCGCAATTCCTTCTCGAGAATGATGAGTATGTAAAACCATGACTAAACAATTACTTGCAGATCTAGATTGGCGAGGACTTATTGCGCAGACTACTGATCGCCAAGAACTTGAAAAAGATATGGAAGCGGGCCCGATAACTTTCTATGTTGGTTTTGATCCAACTGCGCCGAGTTTGCACATTGGTAACTTGGCAGTTATCTGCACTATGCGACGTCTGCAGATTGCAGGGCATAAGCCAATTCCATTAGTTGGCGGAGCTACTGGTTTAGTGGGGGATCCTTCTGGTCGTAACGAGGAGCGCTCTTTGAATGATGAAGAAGTCATCAAAGATTGGGTAGGTCGCATTCGCAAACAGTTAGAAAAGTTTCTTTCATTCGAAGGCAAGAACGCGGCTTTAATGGCGAATAATCTTGAATGGACCGCGCCGCTTTCGGCCCTTTCATTACTGCGAGACATAGGCAAACATTTCAGCGTCAATCAAATGCTCTCAAAAGATAGTGTCTCATCTCGCCTAGACGGCGGTGGTATTTCATATACAGAATTTTCTTATCAAGTACTACAGGCAATGGACTTCCTTGAGCTTTATAAGCGCAATAAATGCACATTGCAGATGGGAGGCAGCGATCAATGGGGAAATATTGTTGCCGGATTAGATTTGATTCGTAAGGTTGAAGGTGGAACTGGACATGCGCTGACGATTCCACTTATTACGAAATCAGATGGAAGTAAGTTTGGAAAGAGTGTTGGAGGATCGGTATGGCTTGATTCGGCAATGACATCTCCTTATGCTTTTTTTCAATTCTGGATCGGCGTAGAGGATGCAGACGTTGAGAAGTTATTGAAAGTTTTCTCATTTAAGTCACATGCTGAAATAGATGAACTGCTAACTTCTCTGGCACAAAATCCAGGTGCGCGCGAAGCTCATCGCGCTCTTGCCCGCGAACTAACCACACTCGTACACGGTGAACGTGAAGCCACTCAAGCTGAAGATGCAGCGAAAGCGTTGTTTGGTCAAGGTGAACTTTCAGAACTTGATGAAGGTACGTTGGAGTCTGCTCTTTCACAATTACCACGTACGAGTATTTCAAAAAGAGAAGTAATTCCAACGTGGGTGGACTTACTAGTCACTACCGGAGTTGTCGCTTCAAAATCAGCTGCAAGGCGCATCATTAAAGAAGGTGGCGCTTACTTGAATAATGAAAAGATTTCAGGTGAAGACTTTGCACCTACTTTAGAAAGCGCTTTGTACGGGCGATTTTTTATTCTTCGCAAAGGAAAACGAGATCTAGCGGCAGTTGAATTGATTTAGCTTTAACTTCTTATTAACTTCTTATTATCTTCGTTTCATCTTCTATAAGACGCAAGAAGGTTTTGTACATTCATATGGGTTCACGCTCTGTTACTGGTGAGGAACCCCCAGAAAATAGGCCAATATTCCAGTGTTTACCATCCGAGTTTGGGTGGGGAAGGTCACGCTCAAAATGACCCTAAAACAGGCTTAATTGGCTTGGCAGATTTGGATTTTACGCTCAGTCTGGGCTATATTTCGGGCTCGCTACGAATCGGACTGGTCTTAAGCCTACTTTCACCGTGTAATTACGGGGAATCTAGCCACCAGAATAGGCCGAGTAGCTCACCAAACAAGTGATAGGCACTCGTAATTAATGGGAATTGAGCCGCAGTAATGCGGATTTGACCCTCTGTGCGCCGTCCAGTATGTTTGGCAGTCTGCCTCGAAAAATGGGAGTAAATCCCTGATTTCGATGCGCGTCCGTACCTTGAGAACTCAACAACGTGCAATATCAATGCCAATCAAGGCATAAATTGGCGTGCCTAAAAAACACGTAAATAGGCCTTAGATTCCTTTGTATTTTATTCATCCCGAAAGGGTTTGGATTAGTACAGAAACAAAAACCATTGGACAGCAATCGAAAATAGCAAAAGCTAGATTCGTTTCTATGCCAGATCAACACTTTCTATGGAGAGTTTGATCCTGGCTCAGGACGAACGCTGGCGGCGTGCTTAACACATGCAAGTCGAACGATGACGTTCCCTTCGGGGAGCTGATTAGTGGCGAACGGGTGAGGAACACGTGAAGAATCTGCCCTCCACTTTGGGATAACTCCGGGAAACCGGGGCTAATACCGAATATTGAA
>CAILYP010000043.1:0-3956 GCA_903838475.1 uncultured Actinomycetes bacterium
ACAACTGCAAAGACAATAACAACAATTACAGAAACGGATCCAGACAGAGCGTTAATGACAAATCGAATTTTCCAAGCACCTGTTCGGTGGACATATGCATGTTTTGCCATGCCGAAACCAGCCAGAGTGAAACCAGTGAATACACCTAGGGCGTAAAAAGCAACGAGATGATCAACAGATGCTCGCGTGAAAAGAACCAATAACATTGCAGAACCTGCAAGGAAAATAATGCCGTTTGAGAATGCTAAACGATGTCCTCGCTTGCTCAATTGATGGGGTAGGTAACCATCGTTAGCCACAAAGTTACAAAGAATTGGAAAAGCGCTATATGTTGTATTAGCCCCTGCGAAAAGAATTAACATGGTGGCCGCTTGAACAAAAATAAAGAATGCTTTACCAGCGGGGCCATCACCGAGTGCAACTTTTGCAATCTGGGATATCACCGTTGGTGTGCCCGATTCATATGGCATTGCGTGAATTCGCTGAGCGAACCAAGAAACACCAAGTACAAGAGTTCCCAAAATCGAGCTCATTACAACAAGAGTTCGTTTGGCATTTGCAGCTTCTGGTGTTTTAAAGAGTGCGACACCATCAGAAATGGCTTCAAGTCCAGTAAGTGAAGACCCTCCATTTGCAAAAGCGCGGAGGAGGATAAAAATTGCACTAAATGTCAGTAAACCTTGTGCCTGGCCAACCGCAACAGCCCCCGGAAGGTTTGTATCTAATTGAGGCATATTGTTTGTAAAGACTCGATAAAGTCCTGTTAAGAAAACAACTCCCATAGCACCCACGAAAAGATATGTTGGCAAAGCGAATGACTTTCCCGCTTCTTTAACTCCGCGCAAGTTTCCATATGTGAGTAGAACAATCACGCCAAGTGTCATGTAGATCTTGCCTGGGTGCAAGGAAGGAAATGTTGAAATAATTGCTGCAACACCTGCCGCTGATTGAATTGCAACGGTAACGATGTAATCCAACATTAATGCGACAGCTGCAACTATTGAGGTGGTTGGTCCAAAATTATCTCGAGCAACTATGTAAGCTCCGCCAGTTTTTGTATAGACAGAAATTACATTTCGATAATTTAAAGTGACGATTACAAGAATTGCAAGAATGACTGCAGTCATCGGCATCATGAGTGCAAAAGATGCCAAACCGAAAGCTGGAAGTAATGCAATAAGTATTTGTTCACTTCCGTAAGCGGACGATGAAATGCAGTCACTTGAAAGAATTCCAAGGGCGTACCTCTTGCTTAAACGTTGGTGCCCTAAAGAATGCCGATTGAGTGGGTTGCCTAAAAGTCTGCGTTTAACTCTGTAAGAGAATGGATCTTTTAAATGTGCGTGTTCTTGAAGCACCCCTGGCGTTGGGGCGCCATCAGTCCAAGACTTAGGCACGGATTCTCCCCTGTTGCACGCGATAAACGCTTTTCACTCTCACCATCTTAGAGCGTATGCTCATCTTATGCGCTCAAAGCTATATATAAATGGTGCGTGGGTTGATGGAATTTCGACCACACCCGTATACGACCCAAGCGATGGATCTGTTATTGCTGAAGTAGCACTAGCAGGGGAAGCCGAGTGCGAAGCGGCGATTGCTGCGGCTCACAACGCACTTCCGGAATGGTCAAAAACCTCTCCACGTTTTAGAAGTGAAATTTTGCGCAAAGCCTACGAAATGATCATCGCTGAAAGCGATGCAATAGCAACTTTGGTTTCTCGCGAGAACGGAAAAGTTTTTGCTGATGCAAAAGGAGAAGTTACTTACGCTGCGGAATTCTTCCGTTGGTTTGCAGAAGAAGCAGTGCGCGTGCCAGGTGATTTCCGTAAGTCTCCAAGTGGGGATAAGCGAATTTTGGTTACACATCAACCAATTGGTGTTTCACTTCTTATAACTCCCTGGAACTTTCCAGCCGCAATGGCTACGAGAAAAATTGGTCCTGCGCTCGCTGCTGGTTGCACAGTTATTTTAAAACCCGCAGGTGAGACACCACTTACAGCAATGGCAATTGTTGATGTTCTTGAGCGCGCTGGTGTGCCTAAAGGTGTTGTCAATTTAATATTACCTTCGCAAGTCGGCCCAATGATAAGCAAGATGCTTCATGACCCAAGAGTAAAAAACTTATCGTTCACTGGATCAACAGAAGTTGGTCGCATACTTTTGCGCGAAGCTTCCGATTGCGTTATTCGATGCTCCATGGAACTCGGCGGAAATGCACCATTTATTGTTTTCGAAGACTCAGATGTGACATCAGCAGTTCAAGCTGTGATGGCGGCAAAGATGCGCAATGGTGGCGCTGCTTGCACCGCAGCAAATCGCATTTATGTTCAACGTCCAATAGCTGAAAAATTCACTGCAGAATTCACGAAAGCAATGTCGGCACTTGTTATGGGCCCTGGCATGTCAACTGGCGTAAACCTTGGGGCAAGTGTTTCTCTTAAGGAGCGCAACAAGATCGCAGAATTAGTTGATACCGCAGTTAAAGGTGGCGCAAAAGTATCTATCGGTGGCAAAACCCCTGAGGGTCCTGGTGCTTTCTATCCAGCAACAGTGCTTACCTGCGAGAAGAATAATGAAATTTTGAAGCACGAAATCTTTGGTCCAGTTGCCCCTGTTGTAGTTTTTGATACAGATGATGAAGCAATTGCTTTAGCTAATGACACGGAATACGGATTAATTAGTTATGTTTTTTCCAGTGATCTTCAACGAGCAATTCGCACAGCAGAAGCATTAGAAGCAGGAATGGTTGCGATTAACCGCGGAGTTATTTCAGACCCAGCTGCGCCATTTGGTGGCGTTAAGCAAAGTGGACTTGGTCGCGAGGGCGGCTTTGATGGAATTCATGAATTCTTAGAAACCAAATACATCGGAGTAGAGATTTAGTTATTTTGTTGCGGGTCCAACAACTTGCCCAGGGTCAAGTGTCCAAACTCCTGCCGTTCCACTCGCGACGCATGTCATAGAAGCTCCATATAATCTGGCAGAAGAATTCACATTGGGACAACTTCTGCCTGGAGCTGGAACATTTGGTGGGTAAGGATCAACTATCTGATTTCCATTTCCACTATTTGATTGCGAACCACTTGGTGAATAACTTTCTTGAGGGTGAGCATCTTTACTGATTGTCCCAAGATCTGGTGGAGCAACGTATGGCACTTGGGCTTTTGAACCAATCCAAGGCGAAGGGGCTATTTCAAGTAAATTCTTGGGATATTGCGTGGCAGCTATTTTTGACCATGCAATTTCAGAGACTATGAATGCTGAAACTTTAGGATAAAAATCTCCCATTGAAATTCCAAATGCATCTTTAAAGGCTTTTTGGCGACTTGGATTGCACTGTAAATGCACCGTTGAGTCACCATTCTGGCAATCTGCAACGATTTTACCTAGATTACTGTAGTAAGTATTCACTTTCTTGTACCCGTATGTTCCATAAAGATATTGGCTTGCCATTGCTCCAAGGACATAGTTTTCAATGGGTATATCTCCAGCTTTTTGAGGGTTAAGTGTTACTTCTTTCTCTTTAAACCAAGTAATAAACTTTTGTTGGTCCCAATTAATAATTTCGGGAAATTTGGACATTTCTGGAATTGTTGCAATTAATTGAGCCCAGTAACTTGCGAATGCTTCAGCGCTATTACGAGTTGCAAAATTAGCTCCGATGTAATCTGCTTGACCTTCAATAACCCAACCAAGCATGGGTGACATATTTCCACCCATCAAGTAGCGCTGGACCACATGTACAAATTCATGAGCGGTTGATTGTGTCCAAAAACCACTTCCTAAATCTTGTCCATTAGGTGCGTAGACGATAAAAACGGGATTATTGTTTTTATCAAAAGCTGGAGCCCCACCACCGTAAAATCCGTGAGGATGTTCTTTTGCTTGTGCCAATTTGAGACCAAGCCAATCACCTTCTAGGCCTTGAGGTGTCAACGTCGGCTTTAATTCATCAA
>CAILYP010000044.1:0-3838 GCA_903838475.1 uncultured Actinomycetes bacterium
CGGTAGTACCACCTGTTGGTGTTACTGGAGTAGTTGGTGTTACTGGAGTATTAGGGGTTACTGGAGTCGTTGACTCTGAACCAGAAACCGTGAGGGTGTAAGTAAGAGTGTTCGAACCAATCGCATTTGTCGCAGTAATGCGGTATGTGACAGTCGTATTTGTCCGTACAACCGGAGTTCCAGAGAGAGTTCCAGTGGTTGCATCAAAAACTAACCCTGAAATAAGCGGTGTTGGAAGTATTGCAAAGCTCGTCGCCACACCACCCGTATTGGTAATAGTTACTGGCGTCATAGCTAGACCGCTGCCAACTGTTTGTGGTGCTACCGAAGTTGTCAGGATTGGCGCGGTTGTTGGGGCAGTTGGAGCAGTTGTGCCAGCTGAAATAGTTAGCGTTGCGGTGCTAGTTCCGGCAGAATTTGTTGCAGTGATAGTAAACACTGTTGCGGCAAATGCTGCAGCAGGTGTTCCTGAGATCACTCCCGTTACCGGATCAATCACGAGTGCGTTCGGCAAGGCCGGTGCAATGGAATAAGCAGTCACAGCTCCCCCGGTATTTACTGGAGTGATTGAAGCAATAGGCGTTCCGATAACCGCGGTCAAAGTGCGTGTGGCTACGGTGATCGTAGGCTTAGTTAGCGCGGCAATAGTGATATTCAACTTCACCGTGGTTGTACCAGAGGCATTTGTCGCAGTGATTGTGTAGTTCGTGGTACCAGCTGGAGCAGCAGTTGGAGTTCCAGCAACTGTTCCGGTTGAAGTATCAAATGTTAGGCCGGCAGAGAGCGCTGGCGAAATGGTGAAGGTAGCAACTTGTCCACCAGTGCTTGCCGGAGTAACAGGCGTGATCGCTGTTCCAACAGTCGCAGTTATAGCGTTACTAGCTAAAGCGATAACTGGTGCTGCAACAGGAATTGTTTTGCTTCCACAATTAGGAATGATCTTCGCAGCGCCAGTATCAAACAAAACCATCGACATGTCATATGCGGTGATTACGTTGCCAGATACGGAATCTGTGATTTCGCAACCGAGCGAGGCACCAGCAGGCAACTTTGTAAGCGCCTTGAAGGTAAATTGAGTTTGGGGTCCGCTGAGTCCTGCGTTAGCAAGTGTAACTCCGCCGCCGCCAACAGTTGTTACAGAACCACCAGAAAGATCAAGCGTGTTTGTCGCAAAGGCAAGACCAGCAGTTATGCCGGTTACCGGTGCGGTAGTTGCACCAACTGTGCTAGCAACTGTAAATGACGTTGCTGTTGCCCCTGTTACGACAGCGTTGGTTAAGTCAAAGGTTTTCAGAGAAGTTGCTCCCGCAGCTAGGCCGTTAACGGTAACAACTTCACCAACATGGAAGGTATTTGCAGCGGTATAAGTTGCAGTAGTTCCTGTGGTGACAACCCGGGTGACAGGTGTCGAAGTTGGCAGAATCTCACGAACGATGCGCAAGTCACTTGGAAGTACTGCACCTACATGCATGAATGGTTCTGCCGCCGTCATGTTTGAGAAACCGCGTCCGCCAGCACAAGTTACATCCATAGCACTTAGCATTGCTGGAGGTGCCACCTTGGATGGCTTTGCAGTGAGAGTAAAGCATGTGTGCAGGTATGCACTTCCGTGAATGATGTCTTCACCATTTGAAGGAGCGATTGAGTCATTTCCATCGCCGCCAAGAAGGATTCCACCACCAGACCACTTTGTCGCAGTCGGTACTACCTTGGAATATTTAGTCCAACCCGGAGTGCCGGTTACTAAGTCTGTTAAACCAGTCACTAATGAAGGAACAGTAAGCGGCCAAGTTGTAATCAAAATTGGACCCTTAACTGCTGCGGTATTCATTGTTGAAAGGCGAACCGTTGTTACAGGGTTTGCACCAGCTGAAATAGTTACCACTGTTGCTACCGCATTTGGTCCAATTCCAGCGCCGCTGAATTGGCTCCCAACTGCAATGTTGTAGCTACCAGGAAGTGTGAGCAGATTTGAACGCGTATTTCCATAGGTCGTGTTATTTGCAGCCGCGATGGTTGTGTCACCAGCTAAAACACCACCAAGCAGAACGTCATCTCCGGTGCTACCAGAAACTCCTTCAAATCCGACAAGTACATCAGTATTACGAGCGGTATTTATAGGTGCAAAGCTTCCAGATAGATCTGCGAAAACGTTTGGTAGTCCAGTAGCAGTTACGTCATGACGAACCATGTATTCATAATCTGCCCAGTCGAATCCATAGTTACCAAATGGCTGATCAGTACCTTTACCTAGAAGGAAGATATCGTCGCCGCCATCGCCATCTTCAATTCCGATACCAGATCCGGACATCAATACGTCGTTTCCACCATTTAGGTATGGAGTACCGGTTATGAAGTTCGTGGTCACACCTTCATCGCCATTCATAACATCCAAACCAGAAATACCTTCAAGCCAGTCATCGCCTTCGCCACCATTTAGTTGTAGGTCGTTATTGACGCCACCTTGGATAAAGTCGTTACCAGTTTCACCAGCGAATGAGATTGCAAACCCGGTACAGCCACCGCAATCGATCCAGTCTGAACCGGTTCCACCATCAGCGATATCGCCAGCTTGGTTATCTCCAGTATTGATTATGTCGTCACCAGATCCGCCATTAAGTAAATCTTCACCAGCTCCACCAATGATGATGTCATTGCCGGCGTAACCATAAATTAAGTCACCGCCGCTGATTCCGCCATCAAGTACGTCGTTTCCTGAAGTTCCTTGGATGCTGTCATCGCCAGCTCCGCCGATGAGGTTTACCCCAACGGTTGATGCTAGGTTTCCAAACAAAGTTACGTTATCTAGACCAACGTGTGTTGCCGGCGCGTTATTTGGAACCATAGTTCCACTAGAACATACAGAGACACCAAGTTGGGAAACTAGATTTGGGCTCCATGCGCAATCTGAAACTCCGAATCCTGGACTATTCATTCCGAGAATTCCAGTAGAAGCAGTTGGAGTCAAGCTGGAAACAGAAGGCGTATTTCTACGGACAATATCAGTGAATTTTTGGGCAGGAATTTCTACGCCCAGGTTTTGACCCATTAAGCGAGCAATGTAATAAAAGCGGTCGCTGTTCTGTAGATCGAGTGATTGCTTTTCAAATACGTACTGGAAAGTTTGGCCAAACATTGGTGGAGTTAGTGGTTGCTTGCGAGGAATTTCAGCCAAGCCACCCATCCAGAGATCAACATTGTTAATTCCAGATTCCTTGCTAGCCCAAGTTCCGGTAGAGCGAACAAAGTCGACAGAATCAGTTGGAGGTGTTGGGGTTGTGGCATAACCATTGTCAATATAGGTAGCCATTCCGCCAGATGGATTTCCAGTTGAGACATAATCAGCGCATGCTGGGAGCGTTGAAGCGCCACCTGGTGTTAAAGAATTTGAGACTGTAAAGGAAACCACATCGGAGGCAACAACGGTCGCCTTGGCAACGTTGAAGCAACTATTTCCACCCTTAGGTTTTGCAACAATTCCAGAGATATTTACGCTCTGGCCAACGCTGTAAGTGTTTGATCCGGTAAATGTGTAGGTGCCATCTGTATTAAAGACGGCGCCAGTAAGGCTGACGTTTACAGCGGCTGTTGAGATTGCGATACCTAGCGCACGTTGTTCTGAAATTGTAGGCACCCGTGTCACATTTGGAGCGGTCGGAGTAGCGCTTTGAGCAGATCCGGCAACAACAGTAATTGCAACTGGGCGCAAGCTCGAACCAAAGGTTGCATCAGTAGCTGCATAACCTAGAACCGCATTCGTTGGACTTGAATATTGAGTGGAAACAGTAAATGAAGTATTAGGAACTATCGAATCTACTATCGCATTGGCAGCGTTGTA
>CAILYP010000045.1:0-3995 GCA_903838475.1 uncultured Actinomycetes bacterium
CTTCAAGCCTAGGTTAATTACGATTTTCCGAAGCGTCGGTAGGGAGAGTCCAATAATTCCACTTGGATCGCCTTCGATATGGCTGATAAACGGTGCGCTGAGTCCATCCAAAGTGAATCCACCAGCAACCTCAAGTGGTTCTCCAGAATCTACGTAACGCTCAATTTCTTCATCACTCATCTTTGCGAAGTGAACTTTCGATGTTGAAATATCAGAGACTTCGATACCTTGGGCAGTATCAATCACGCAATGTCCAGTATGCAGTAAACCGCTCTTGCCGCTAAGCAGGCGGGCCCGCGCAATCGCGTTGGTAGGCGTAACTGGCTTACCTAAAGATTGACCATCAAATTCAAATGTTGAATCGCAACCGATTATGAGTGAATTACCTCCACAATCGAAAGTATTTTTTACGGTGTGCGCTTTCATAATTGCAAGTGCTATCACCATCTCGGAAGGTGTAAGCCTGGTAATCTCAGGATTTTCTTCATCAACTCCACTTACAAGGACATCAAAATCAATGTTGACTGATTCAAGTAGTCGTTTTCGTGAAGGCGAGGCAGAAGCCAATATGACGCGTCTGGTCATGATGCTGTAGTGCCCCATTTACGAGGCAGAGACTGCTGAACTTTCAATCGGCTCCAAGAACCTCGATACGCCTTATTAGGATGCTGATTTCGTTCAATCTCTTCAAGTGCAATTTGAAGCGCGCTCATTTCCGGGCCAGTAGCGGTTCCGGAAAGCACTGTAAATTTACGAAATTTTCTCCGTCGACGAATAATTGCCATGGCGTTAAAGCGGAATATTTCCGTGTTTACGAGTCGGTAGATCTACCCGCTTATTACGTAAAGCACGCAGAGCTTTCGTGATTTCTTGGCGAGTTTGATGAGGCTCAATAACAGCATCGATAAAACCACGATCGGCTGCAATATAAGGATTGAGTAGTTCTTCTTCATAGCTATCTAATAACTCTTTGGACTTAGCTGGCTCGGCAGCAATTTCCTTGCGATATAGGACATTGATCGCCCCTTGCGCGCCCATAACTGCGATTTGCGAAGTAGGCCATGCAAGATTGATATCTGAGCCCAAGTGCTTTGAGCCCATAACAATGTAAGCACCACCGTAAGCCTTACGAGTAATAACTGTAACGAGTGGAACAGAAGCTTCGGCGTAGGCATAGAGAAGCTTTGCTCCTCGGCGGATAATGCCATTCCACTCTTGTTCAGTTCCGGGGAGGAATCCAGGTGTATCAACAATTGTGACAACTGGAATTCCGAAAGCATCACAGGTTCGAACAAATCGCGCAGCTTTTTCTGATGCATCGATATCAAGTGTTCCAGCAAATTGAGAAGGTTGATTTGCGATTATGCCGACCGAGTGGCCTTCAACTCGACCAAAACCAACAAGAATATTTGGCGCAAAGAGACTGTGCACTTCAAGAAAATCTGCTTCATCCAAAATCGCTTCGACTATGGTGCGAATGTCATACGGCTTATTTGCATCATCTGGAATCAAGGAATCTAGCGCTCTATCTGTTGGTGCGCTATCCATGGACTCGGTGGCTGGCAATATTGGTGAATCATCAAGGTTATTACTAGGAAGATATGAAAGAACAGCCTTTACATATTCCAGCGCCTCTTCTTCGGTCTCTGCAAGATAGTGCGAGTTTCCGGTTTTTGAATTATGCGCTCTCGCTCCACCGAGTTCTTCCATCGTGACATCTTCACCTGTAACAGCTTTAATTACATCTGGCCCAGTAATAAACATATGGGATTTTTCATCTACCATGATTGTGAAATCTGTTATTGCGGGGGAGTACACCGCTCCACCAGCGCATGGTCCAAGAATGACCGAAATTTGGGGAATAACTCCAGAAGAGCGAACATTGCGTTTGAAAATTTCGCCGTACTGACTAAGCGATGCGACACCTTCTTGTATTCGCGCTCCACCAGAATCATTTAGTCCAATCATTGGGATACCACTCTTCAAGGCGAAATCCATTACCTTCGTGATTTTCTTACCCATTACCTCGCCCAAGCTTCCGCCTAGTACGAGAAAATCTTGCGAGTAAACGCCAACAGTGCGACCATCGATAGTTCCGTATCCAGTAACAACTCCATCACCCAACGGATGGCTTTTATCCATTCCAAATCGATCTGCATGATGAGTTGAAAATGCATCAAATTCTACGAAGGAGCCCTCATCGAGCAAGAGATCAAGGCGCTGGCGAGCAGTTAATTTGCCAGCAGCGCGACGCTTTTCCAAGGAGGCTTCTGAAGCAACGTTTTGAGACGCTTCGACCCTTTTGCGTAAATCACTGAGCTTGCCTTTGGTTGTACGAATATCATCAGTCACGGGTCTAAGGTACTAGGGAAGGACCCCTATTAGAAATAGGAAATGTAATGACAGGCGAAGATGTCTCACTTCTTGATGTGAAGAAGCTCGCCTACCTACTGGTAGATGGCTACTGGCAGGTATCGGTTGTAGATGAAATTGATTCTACGCAAACATATCTTAAATCGAAGAAACCGTTTCACGGGGAAGTTATTGCAGCAGAATTTCAGAGTTCTGGGCGCGGCAGACTTGATCGTACTTTTGAAGCAAATAAATCACAGTCACTACTCTTTTCTTTCTATGTTGAACCAACACGTGATCGTTCCGAATGGGGATGGTTACCGCTTCTCATGGGAATTGCACTTGAAAAAGTTTTAAATAAAGAAAAATCTATATTTTATACAAAGTGGCCAAACGATTTACTTGCGGTTGAATCTGCAAGAGATGGAAAAGTTGCAGGAATACTTACCGAGACTCACGAGAAAGGCGTCATAATAGGAACTGGGATTAATTTTTCTATGAGTGAGCATGAGCTCCCAGTACCTACCGCCACTTCGCTCTCTTTACTTGGGATAAATAATTTAGATCGAAATTATTACCTTGCGAATATTCTTAAAGAATTCTCACATATATTCTCACAGTGGGAGAACAACGTCGATTTTTCAGCCGTCTATATAGATCGCTCTTACACAATTGGTAAGCAAGTAAAAATCCAAGGCACACAAGAGAAGGCGCAAGAGGGTATCGCTACAGATATCGGTGCAAAAGGGGAACTAATACTTGAAGATGGTCGCCATATTTATTCCGGTGACGTTGTTCATCTCTTTACATAATTACGTAAAAACTTATTTAAACCTAACCACCAAATTGGGAGTTGCCGCAGCATCAACTTTCTGATCATGTGGTTCATGTGGGAGCACATCGCTAG
Organism: uncultured Actinomycetes bacterium; assembly: GCA_903838475.1. Taxonomy (GTDB): domain Bacteria; phylum Actinomycetota; class Actinomycetes; order Nanopelagicales; family Nanopelagicaceae; genus PALSA-747. Next base: position 3,260 of record CAILYP010000045.1, read on the forward strand.
TTAATTCACCGTAGTGAATCAGTGCAATTTTCCAAACACTTCCAGCTCTTAATTGTGCAAGGGCCCTATCGTATGAGCCACCACCCTGACCAAGCCGATTACCCTCCTGATCTATGTGTAGTGCTGGAATTATCACAGCGCCAATTTTTTCTTTATCGGTAAAAGCGTTCCCTGTTGGTTCACTTTCACCATTCCACACAACCCACTCAAGATCTTTATCGGGCAACATGCGGGGTACTAGCACGACCCGTCCACTCGCTAGTAGTTGCAGATTGATGTCGCGAGTTTGAGGCTCTACTCCATAGGAAATATAGGTAGCTACATGAGTTACTCCATCAAGTTCTTTACAGTTGAGAATATGGAGCCAGCTATCATCGATAAAAAGCTGAGTGCGATAGCGGCGATATTCTTTGCGTAGGGCCGCTTTGGAAGTTTCTAAACTCACAGGCTTACTTTAAGGGAAAAGGAGTTGCTTAACTGAAAAGCGCTAGCTCTGTGGGTAAGGTTTGAGCATGAAAAAGCAATTAGGGGTGAATGAATTTCTCGTTCAACTCTTGGCGATTTCGACCCCACTTGAATCATTTGATATGCCGCTCTTGGATGCACACGGAGCGACTCTTGCCGAAGATATTTATGCTGGAGATCGCCATGTTCTGAAAAAAGGCTCAAGAATTCGTTCAACCCAGATTGGCTTAGCCGCTTCAATTGGTTTAGACCATCTTCCGACAAGACCACA
>CAILYP010000046.1:0-41245 GCA_903838475.1 uncultured Actinomycetes bacterium
TTGGGTTGTTGATGCTCCCATGTTTGAACGTGTAGATGCCGAGGATCCGAATTCGGGCTGGACTGCTGTTCATCACCCTTTCACCGGGCCTAAGCCAGAGTTTGTTTCAACTTTCGATAAGAACCCAGGTGATGCGCTGGCGTATGCATATGACATCGTATTGAATGGAAATGAAATTGGTGGCGGCTCCATTCGTATTCACGATCGATCCATTCAGCAGAGGGTTTTTACAACTATTGGATTAAGCGATGAAGAAGCTCAAAGTAAGTTTGGATTTCTTCTTGAAGCATTTCAGTACGGTCCACCTCCGCATGGTGGAATTGCACTCGGCATAGATCGTCTTTGCGCCCTGCTGGCAGGAGCAGATTCCATTCGCGAAGTAATCGCATTTCCTAAGACTGCTAGTGGTGGTGACCCACTTACTGGCGCTCCTACTCCTATTACACCTGCACAGCGCAGAGAAGCAGGAGTCGATGCAGTTCCCGGTGAAGAGAAGAAAGAAAAGTAAGTGCATTTGAATAAAAAATCTCTGCTCACACGAATTGCGTTCTTGTCCCTGGGTGCGTTAATACTTTCTGGCTGTTCAGCGCCTTCAAAAATCTATGCAGCTGATAAAAAAGAAGGTGTTTTTGTAGCTCTTCCTCAAGGTTGGCATAAAATTTCGCAACAATCGATCTCATCGCGCGAAGCAACTTCGACTTTGGCTGGCGCTGCCGACCGCGCCGCTGCTGTTTTGTGGCAAGAGGCCTATTCGCCTAATAAGACATACGATGCCAAGACAGTATTAAGTTTAAAAACCCCAGATAGTCCGCTGGTTTATATTCGCGTGCGTTCTTTATTAGGGGATGAAATAAATTCAGTCTCCTATAACGCACTTCGCAATTTAGTTCTGCCCCTCACTGGCTGGGTTGATGGCACTGTAAAAGCACCTGTTTTTGAAATCAGCAACGATGAGGAGCGAGTTGAAAAAGGCGCCCGCGGCGTTCATAGCGTTTTTCAATTTACCCAGACAGATGGTTCGCTTCAGACTATCGACCAAACCGCGCTGCTTTCAAATGATCATTCAATAATTTATGTTCTTCTGATTAGATGCTCAACTACTTGCTATAACAAACAGAGGGTCACACTTGAAAAAATCGTGGCTTCATTTACCGTGAGGGGTAAGAAATGACCGATATCAATACTCCCGCCATGACTAGCCGACCACGAGATACAGACCGTAAAACCAGAGTCCATCTCTCTTTGTTTGATCGTCTAAAGTTCCTCGTCTTCTTCGCTCTTATCTTCCTAGTTCTGGTCTGGGCAGAAATGTCCAATAATCCAATTCTTAGTTTTTCAGATGCTTACAAAGAGAATGTTTCTTCGCGCTGGTGGCTGTTAGCGCTCATTGGCATCGAAGTAATCCGCCAGCTACATTTCCTCGCTGCAGAGCTAGCTGCTCCCTATCATGGTGCTTGGCTAAAGTATTTTTCTGCTATAGATCGAACTTTACTAAGGTTAAGCGATTGGAGTCGCTATCGCTTAGCTCGCGTGATAAAGGCTTTCATAGTTGTTTGTCTCTTGGCGATTGCTCTAGGTACTTACTATAAGCAGTCACCAGTAACGGCCCTATTCTTGGCGCCAAAAGCGCTGTGGAGCGCTCTTCCAGTATTAGCCCAGTTAGCTTTTGCAGTCTTCTTTATTTTGATTCAATTTTTTGCAATGTTCTGGTTTCTTAGTAAGGGTGGAATAGATGTCTATTTCCCTGATGATATTCGCACCCGATTCTCGGATGTTTGGGGTCAGGACCACGTATTAAATCGCATTAGAGAGAACCTACTTTTCTTAGAGTCTCCAGAAGAGATTGAAAAACATGGTGGCTATGTACCTGGCGGAATATTGCTGTGGGGACCTCCGGGAACTGGTAAAACTCTGATGGCTGAATCAATGGCTGGTGAGACGGGTAAGCCCTTCGTCTTTGTTGATCCAGGCGCGTTTAACAATATGTTTTTTGGTGTTGGTGTTCTGAAGGTTAAATCTCTCTTTAGAAAATTGCGCAAACTTTCACTGCGTTACGGCGGCGTTGTGGCGTTCTTTGATGAAGCAGATTCACTGGGAAATCGAGGAATCTCGACGCAACAAGGACCATTTACAAATAATCAAGCGAGCGACACTTCCTGTCATGGTGGTAACTATTTGTCAGAAGCAGCGACTTCGTTAATTGTAAAAAATCAATTTGGCTCTAACAAGTTCGTTGCCAATAGCGCAATGGGTGGGGGAGGAGGCATGGGAACTCTCCAGGCTCTCCTTACTGAGCTCTCAGGCCTTAAAAAGCCGCGTGGATTTTTCAATCGTGTAGTTCGCAGAACGTTGGGATTGCGGCCGAAACTTCCGCCGAAATATCGCATTCTCGTAGTTATGGCAACAAACTTGCCTGAGGCACTAGATGAAGCGTTACTACGTCCAGGTCGTATCGACCGTATGTACAGAGTCGGATATCCAAGCAAAGCTGGCCGTATCCGTACTTATAACGGCTATCTCGATAAGGTTTCACATAGCTTGAATGCTGAGGAAGTGGATAAGTTGGCAACCATCACACCGTATTCAACTGGCGCAACTATCAAAGACACAATTAATGAAGCCTTAATCATCGCAATTCGAGATGGTCGAGATTCAATTACATTCACAGATGTAATAAAGGCGAAACAGTTGAAGGAACTGGGGCCTGCCGAGGATGTTGAATACATTGAACGCGAGCGGCACGCGGTTGCGGTTCATGAAGCCTGTCACGGAGTTATGGCGTACTTGATTCGCCATCACATGTCGATTGATTTGGCGACAATCGAAAAAGGTTCCGATTATTTAGGAATGGTTGCATCCATTCCGCCTGATGATCAATTCACTCGCTGGAGAACTGAGTACGAGGCCGATATTTTGGTTTCGTTAGCCTCACTAGCGGGCGAACGAATGTTTTTTGATGGAGATAACTCCTCTGGAGTTTCCGGGGATTTGGAAAGTGCTACAACTGTGGCGAGTTTTATGGAGGGACATTGGGGAATGGGATCCACGATTAGCTCCCATGCTTCAAACCGTCGCTTCGAAGTAGGTGCCCCAGGAGGGGGTAAGGGCAAAGATGATGGAAGCAGAGAACTTCGCCGAGCTCTTGCAGATCGTATTGAAGATAATCTTTCTGGACTTCTTGCCAAAGCCGAAACTATTTTGAAGGATAATCGAGAGAAGGTTCTCTCGCTGGCACATGCGCTTGAGATTTATAAAACAATCTCGGGTGAAGACGTTGTTGCTGTCATGGAAGGTGGCAAGGGTCCGCTAGTAGATGGCGCCCCATACCAAAATTCAGAAAATGTGTCTGCGATAGCTAAATATCACGACGCAGCGGTAGCCGCGCACAAGGGCCATGAGAAACCTGCCGTTCAGATTCCAACTTTCGGGTAGTCTGAGCGTATGGGACCAGGCGGAATTGCAACGATAATTGCAGCTTGTGCACTATTGATTATTGCACTGGCAATTTCATATGCCGTCATACGCCTTTCGCGTCTGATTGATGAAGTTAAAGAAACGGTCAATAGCGTCAATAGAATAACTTCCACCGCTGAAGCGCTAACTGGAAAAGTTTCCGGTGCCATCAACGGACTTTTGGATAAAGAAGGAAGTGTCATGAAGATTCTTGGAGCTGTCGCAAATCTAGCTAATATGGCTAGCCGGACTGGTCGCCGTGGATCTAACAAGGACAATAACTGATCCGTGAATTCAGCTGATATCCGTGCACGTTGGTTGCACTTCTTTGAGAGTGGAAACAGCCAGGGGCTAACCCATACGGTTGTGCCTTCGGCATCGCTGATTGCAGATGATCCAAATTTACTTTTGGTGAATGCCGGAATGGTTCCGTTTAAACCTTACTTTCTCGGTGAAGTTAAAGCTCCCTATACGAGAGCCACATCAGTACAGAAGTGTGTTCGAACTCTGGATATCGATGAAGTGGGTAAAACAACAAGGCACGCTTCGTTTTTTCAGATGTGCGGAAACTTTTCATTCGGAGATTATTTTAAAGAGGGCGCAATTTCGATGGCGTGGGAGTTACTGACCAAGCCAATTTCAGAAGGTGGCTACGGTTTCCCTGAAGAACGATTGTGGGTAACGGTTTACCTGGATGACGATGAAGCGGCTGAGATTTGGCATCGCAAAGTTGGGGTCCCTAAGGAACGCATTCAGCGAAGAGGAATGGCAGATAATTTCTGGTCCATGGGAGTTCCTGGTCCTTGCGGACCCTGCTCGGAGATTTATTATGACCGTGGTCCTGCATACGGAAAAGAAGGTGGACCCGTTGCTGATGAAGATCGATATTTGGAAGTATGGAATCTCGTCTTCATGCAAAACATTCGGGGTGAAGGTTCTAGCAAAGATGAATATCCTATTCTTGGAGAACTTCCGGCGAAGAATATTGACACCGGGCTTGGGTTAGAGCGCACAGCTGCTCTACTGCAAGGTGTTGAAAATATTTACGAAATTGATACAACGATGCAGATTCTCACCAAAGCATCAGAACTTTCTGGAGTTAAATACGGTAAAGACCAACGTAGCGACGTCTCCTTACGCGTAGTTGCTGACCATGCACGTACGGCGATGATGTTGATTGGCGATGGCGTGCTTCCGGGAAATGAAGCTCGTGGTTATGTTTTACGTCGAATGATGCGGCGAACAATCAGAAATATGAGAATTCTCGGTGCTCCAGACCATAATACGAGTGAACTCATCACAGCTGCCATTGGAGCGATGGGTCCGCAATATCCAGAATTAGTCGCAGACTCTGCGCGAATACTCGCAGTTGCGGAAGGTGAAGAAGATTCATTCCTGCAAACCTTGAAGTCAGGTACCCAGATTTTCGATGTTGCTGTTGGCGAAGTTAAGAAAGTTAAGAATGAGAAACTTTCTGGCGATACAGTCTTTAAGCTTCACGATACTTTCGGATTTCCATTTGATTTGACGCTAGAGATGGCAACTGAACAAGGCTTGAATGTGGACGAAACTGGTTTTCGCCGACTTATGCAAGAACAGAAAGATCGAGCCAAGGCCGACGCCAGATCTAAGAAGACGGGCCATGCTGATGTAAGTGAATTTCGAGAAATATTTGATTCATTTGGGGCCACAGATTTCTTGGGCTATGTGGAAACCTCTACCGAGTCGAGGTTGCAGGCGATACTTGTTGATGGAAAGAGCGTTAGCGAAGCAAATGCAGATTCTGAAGTAGAAATCATTCTAGACAGAACGCCTTTCTATGCCGAGGGTGGTGGACAGCTTGCAGATGGCGGGCTGATAACACTCGCCAACGGCGCTGTTATTGAAGTTGATGATGTGCAGAAACCAGTACCTGGTTTGTTCGTACACCGCGGAAGAGTTATCTCCGGAAGTGCCTCAGTGAATGAATCAGCCTTGGCCGTGATCAATAATGAAAGACGGTTGGCAATTTCGCGAGCTCACACTGGCACGCATATGGTGCACAAAGCTTTTAGAGAAATATTGGGCGAGAGCGCCACTCAAGCAGGATCAGAAAATGCGCCAGGCCGTTTTAGATTTGATTTTCCTTCTTCTGGCACAGTTGCGCCATCAGTGATGCGCGATGTTGAAGATCGAGTAAATGCTCTTTTGTTAGAGAATTTACTAGTGACTGCGGAGGAAATGTCTCAGCCAGAGGCGATGGCGATGGGCGCTATGGCACTTTTTGGTGAGAAATATGGCGAACGAGTCCGCGTCGTCAGCGTAGGTGATTGGGCCCGCGAACTATGCGGAGGTACACACGTTAAAAGTTCTGCTGAACTCGGTCTTGTGAAATTGCTTGGCGAATCTTCAATTGGCGCAGGGGTGCGCAGAGTAGAAGCTCTTGTTGGCTTTGATGCATTTAACTTTTTAGCGCGCGAGCATGTACTTCTAAATTCTTTGACAGAAATAGTTAAGGGATCTCGAGTTGAAGAACTTCCCGAGCGGATTAGTGATTTAGTAGAGCGCATGAAGGGTCTTGAAAAAGAGCTTGCAACACTTAAGTCTGCCCAGGCTCTTGCCGGAGCTTCAGCCCTACTTGAAAAATCAGAACATGTAAAAGATATTGTCACAATATTCGAACGAGTAGCCGATGGTATTTCGTCTGATGATTTGCGGACTATCGCGCTAGATTTGAGAAACCGGAACGCAAAATCAGTTGTAGCGCTGATTTCTGTTGCAGATGAGAAGGTAACGCTAGTCGTGGCAGTTTCCGACTCAGCTCGAGCTGACGGTGTGAAAGCGGGAAGTCTAGTAAAGCTAGGTTCAACGGTATTAGGTGGTGGCGGTGGCGGAAAAGATGATTTCGCGCAGGGCGGGGGAACAAAAGCGCAGAGCATTGCAGACGCTGTTCGGGAAATGAAGGCAGCACTGCGCTCGTCAGTAGGCGAGTAATGCGCAATGGCCGGCGGATAGCCTTTGATTACGGAGATGTTCGCATTGGTGTTGCCATGTCAGATGCGTCGGGCCTTCTTGCTACTCCTTACGGCGTAATAGATTCACAGGGCGATTTTTTAGCGGAAATAGGCCTACTTATCGCTGAGTTTGAACCTATTTATTTTGCTGTTGGAATACCAAGACATCTCTCCGGAAGTGCCAGCTCGAAAATGGCTTCAGTTGAAGGTTTTATTTCTTCGCTCGCCAACTTTAATCTTCCGATCATTAGAATCGATGAACGGCTTACAACGGTCTCGGCCAGTAGGTCGCTACGCGAAAGTGGCAAGAACGCAAAGGAATCTAAATCTTTTATTGACGCCGCAGCCGCCGCGCTAATTTTAGAAATGGCCCTGACTCAGGAGAAAGCGCAGAGCCAGGTCATTGGTGAGATCGGCCATGAGCAGCATGAGTAGAAGATCTGATACGCGAAAGTATATTTTGGCTGCGCTCGTTATTTCTTTAGGTTTTAGCATTTATACAGCCACCAGACCGGTACATGACTTTTCCTCAGGTAAACCTGGCCCACAGATAGAATTTTTAGTTGCCGATGGCGAAATAGGCAGCTCGATTGCTCAGAATCTTGCGAAGTTAGGAGTTATTAAAGAAGCTTCGGTCTTTGTAAATCTGGCCAGTACAGATAAAAGGGCTGTCGGAATTTCTCCAGGCACACATAAGATTTCCACTCACATTCCCGCGCAGCAGGCCTTAGAAGAACTTTTGGATAGAAAGAGATTCACCCATATGGTGAATATTGTGGAGGGTTCCACCCTTTCAGATGTTCTTCTCCTTATCTCGAAGGACGCTAACGTAGTTGGTTCTGCCTCGAAAGGCGCGAAAGAAGTTTCGCCAGCATTTAAGAACCCTAGGTCCAGTTTAGAAGGTCAGATATTTCCAGCATCATATACATTCGCCCAAGGCACATCGGCTAAAGATGCAATCACTTCCATGGTCTCAAAATTTGCTACGGTAGCTAATCGCGTTGGCTTGACCTCACCTTCGGGAAAGTATTCGCCCTACCAAGTACTCACGATAGCCTCTATGGTTCAAATAGAGGGAGATGAATCAGATTATGCAAAAGTAGCTGGAGTTATATACAACAGATTACGTATCGGTATGGCTCTTCAGTTAAATTCAACGGTTCAATATGCAGCAGGATTACGCGGCCAGATCGCTCTCTCGACGAATGCTACGAAAATTGATTCACCATACAACACCTATAAGTACTCGGGTTTGCCACCGACTCCTATTTCAAATCCAGGTGAAAAGGCGATCCTCGCCGCGCTTCACCCTGCGACACATGACTATCTTTACTTTATAACAGTAAAACCTCACGACACTCGTTTTACTAAGGATTACAATCAGTTTAATGGTTGGGTAACCGAGTACAACAAAAATCGGCAAGCGGGGTTATTTAAGTGATAAGAGCAGCGGTATTGGGTTCACCAATTGCACATTCACTTTCCCCTTTTATTCATATGCGAGCCTATGAAATTCTGGGTATCGAGGGCATGTATGAGAAGTTTGATCTTGGAATTGAAGAATTTGCCGCATTCTCAGAAGAGGCCAAGAGCAATGGGTGGACAGGATTTTCCCTCACGATGCCACTCAAGGAAGTAGCCTTTTCTTCCGGTTTCTCGATTGATCCACGTGCAACGAAAATTCATTCAGCAAATACGCTTATTAGGACTGGTAATTCATATCACGCGTTATCTACTGACGTTTTGGCATTTGACCGGATATTAAACAATTTGGATTTTCAACGCGTTGCAGTAATCGGTGGTGGAGGTACTGCCAGGGCAGCGCTTGGCGCACTTGATGGTCGGGCCGAGGAGATTGATGTCTTGCTTCGCAACACTTCTCGTGAAGCACAATTAAGCGCGTGCGTAGAATTTACATCGTTAAACTTTCTACCGATGGAATCAAATCTGGATGACTATGATTTGTTGATATCGACTACTCCGGCAGGCGCAACTGACGCTATTGCTCAAAGTTTACGAGTTGCGAATGGAACTTTGATTGAAGCTCTGTACAAGCCATGGCCCACTAACTTCTCGGCCAGGTGGCTAGAGTTAGGCGGAAATGTCGTGCATGGCTTAGATCTACTTGTTGAGCAAGCCTTAGATCAGATTCATCTTATGACCAATATTTCTTTTGATTTTTCTGTAATGCGTTCCACCTTGCTCTCGGAAGTAATTTCGCGCCAAAAGGGCTAAATGAAGTATTGGGTGTCTCAGAGGGCGATATGTCGCACGAAGTTGCGCTCATTTCTGTCAGAATAGAGTCTTGAATTCAGGATGAAGTGAGGAGGAATGATGCTTCGATGGTTAACGGCTGGTGAGTCACATGGACCAGCGCTGTCAGCAATTCTTGAGGGACTTCCGGCTCACGTACACATCACATCTGCAGATATTGATGCAGATTTACAACGTAGGCGTCTGGGTTATGGCAGAGGAGCTCGGCAAACATTTGAAGCCGATGTTGTAACCATTCTTGGTGGGATTCGACATGGAGAAACTCAAGGTGGGCCAATCTCAATTCAGGTCGGTAATTCAGAGTGGCCAAAATGGGAAAAAGTTATGTCTCCCGATCCAGTCGATGAAGAAGAACTCGCTTCCTTAGCTCGAAATGCTCCACTAACGCGCCCACGACCTGGACATGCGGATTTAGTCGGAATGCAAAAATATGATTTCACTGATGCGAGGCCAATTCTTGAACGCGCCAGTGCTCGTGAAACCGCAGCGCGCGTTGCGTTGGGTGCGGTTGCTCGTGCATTTTTGCAACAAACTCTTGGTATTCAAATCGCTTCACATGTTATTTCGATTGGCTCAGTCGAGTGTCCAGAGGATTATCCGCTTCCAACATTTGATGAGCGCTCTCGGATTGACGAGGATCCTGTCCGTTGCTCCGATCCAGTAACGAGTGCAAAGATGGTTGAAGAAATTGATGCCGCGCATTCAGACGGAGATACGCTAGGCGGAGTTGTTGAAATTTTGGCTTACAACATTCCTCCAGGGCTTGGCTCACATGCGCATTGGGATCGCAGACTTGATTCGCGTCTTGCAGGTGCAATGATGGGAATCCAAGCCATCAAGGGCGTTGAAATGGGTGATGGATTTAGAACTGCAAGACGACGCGGATCAGTGGCCCACGATGAGATTGAACCAGGTCCGGATGGAAAAGTGGTTCGTCGAACAGATCGCGCTGGTGGCACCGAAGGCGGTATGACTAACGGGGAAATTCTTCGTGTTCGGGCAGCTATGAAACCAATATCAACTGTGCCGCGAGCCCTAGACACCATTGATGTTTCAACTGGTCAACCAGCAAAGGCAATCAACCAACGTTCGGATGTTTGCGCAGTTCCTGCTGCAGCAATCGTGGCAGAAGCGATGTGTGCACTTGTTCTTGCGGATGCTGTCATTGAGAAATTTGGTGGCGACTCTGTGGCCCAAACTCGTCGTAATTTCGAGTCCTATATGGCAAATCTTCAGATTAAGTAACTTAGATGCCTCGCGCGATTTTGATTGGACCTCCGGGAGCAGGAAAATCTACTGTGGGAAAAGCTCTTGCTCGCAAGTTAGATTGCGAATTTGCGGACACTGATCACCTCATCGAAGTTGAAGCCGGGAAGAAAATCAGCGATATTTTTGTGGAAGATGGAGAGCCTGTTTTTAGAGAACTTGAAGAAAAAATGGTTTCGCAAGCCATTCGCTCGTGCGATGGAGTTCTTTCTTTGGGTGGGGGAGCTGTTATGAGCGCAGCTACACAATCGCTACTAGAGCCTTTGCACGCTTCAGTGGTACTCCTAGAAGTAAGCATCTCGCAAGCCGCGCCTCGCGTTGGATTCAATAAAGATAGACCAATGTTGATGTTAAATCCAAGACAACAATGGCAAGCTCTTCTGGAAAAACGACTGCCAACGTATCGCAGGCTTGCAAGTTTTTCTATATCAACAGACTCTATGAAACCGGCGGAAGTGGCCGAGAAGATTGCTAGCCATTTGGAGCAGTTATGAGACATATAACGGTAAATGCCGAACACGAATACCACGTGCATATAGATCTGCATTTTGAAGGCAAACTCAATGAGTTATCTACCTCTCATGACAAGATTCTTGTTATTGCGCCACAGTTTATTCTAGATAACTATCACCTTGAACAATTTGTTCACTCGCTAGAGAATGCCACACTTTTTGTTGTCCCCGAGGGCGAGCATCAAAAAGATATTTCAGTACTCCAGAAAATCTGGCAGGCAATGGCTCAAGCTGGATTGACTCGCTCTGATGCGCTGGTCGCGATCGGCGGAGGAGCAACAACTGATCTAGGTGGATTTGCAGCTGCTACCTGGCTTCGAGGGATTGATTGGTATGCGATTCCTACAACTCTTGCAGCTATGGTCGATGCTGCCGTTGGTGGAAAGACGGGAATAAACGCACAAGCTGGGAAGAATTTGATTGGCGCATTTCATTCACCACGTGGAGTTTATGTCGACTTGCGTTTTCTTAAAACGCTTTCAGATCGAGATTTTGCCGCTGGTTTAGCCGAGGTTATCAAAGTTGGGTTTATTAGTGATCAAGGAATTTTGGAGATACTGTCCGCGAAGAACTCCATTTCGATGGCTCGCGAAGTAGCCGAAGAACTTATTTTTCGAAGCATTACGGTTAAAGCAGATGTTGTTTCGCAGGACTTTCAGGAGAGCAAACTCCGAGAAATTCTCAACTATGGGCACACCTTTGGCCATGCTGTTGAGAAGTATTCTCATTATGAAATTCGCCATGGCGAGGCAGTGTCAATCGGCCTCGTATTTGCTGCCGAATTAAGTGCCTCTCTTTTAGGGTTGAATCAGGATATTGTCGAGCGGCATCGTGAAATCCTCGCTCAATTTGATCTGCCAATCACGACAAACCTTCCTTTTGCCCCGCTACTTGAACTTATGCGCTCAGATAAAAAATCTCGCGGAAATTCTTTGAGATTCATTGGATTGAATAGCATCGGAAATCCGCACTGGCTAGAAAATGTCAATCCCGACATCCTGGAAGCCACATATGAGAGAATACGTTTATGAAGGTTTTAGTACTAAATGGTCCCAATCTTGGACGACTAGATTTGCGTGATAGCAAGGTCTATGGAGATTTAGATTTTCCTGGCTTAAAGAGTTTTATCGAAAAGTCCGCAACCGATGTTGGGCTAGTTGCCGATGTGCGTCAAAGTGACAGTGAAGTTGAAATTATTCAATGGCTACATGAGGCAGCAGAGAAGAAGATCCCGGTGATTATTAATCCTGCGGCATTCACCCATTATTCGTATGCCATTCGCGATGCAGCAGAAATGCTAAGCGTTCCGTTAATCGAGGTTCATATCAGTAACCCTCTAAGACGCGAGGAGTTTCGTCATACTTCCGTCATTTCAGGAATAGCCTCGGGGACAATTGCTGGATTTGGACCCGATTCCTACCGACTAGCGCTCATAGCCCTTAAGTCACTTATTTAAAGCTTGCTCAAGGAAGCACGTCACCTCGGGTATCCTTCTCGGCTGGTAGAAGTTTTTTAGAAACGGGATGGGCGCAATTCATGGCAACAACTAATGACCTTAAGAATGGTATGACACTGGACCTAGATGGCCAACTATGGACTGTCATTGAATTCCAGCACGTGAAGCCAGGTAAAGGCCCAGCTTTCGTGCGCACAAAGATGCGCCAAGTGTTGACTGGCAAAGTTGTTGAAAAGACATTTAACGCCGGAGTAAAGGTTGAAGTTGCGACTCTCGAAAAGCGGGATATGACTTTTCTCTATCGCGATGGCGATGATTTCATGTTCATGGATGCCAAGAGTTTTGATCAAATTTCTGTTCCAGAAAACGTTGTTGGCGAGTCAGTAAATTACATGCTTGAAAACTGCGAAGCAATCGTTGCAATGCACGAAGGTAGTCCGCTATATATTGAACTGAACGCTTCGGTTGAATTAACTGTTACTTATACGGAGCCAGGCTTGCAAGGCGATCGCTCTTCGGGTGGTACAAAGCCAGCAACAGTTGAGACAGGAATTACTATTCAAGTTCCACTTTTCATTAAGCAAGACGAAAAAATCTTGGTAGATACTCGCAACGGGTCATATCTCGGCCGCGCAAACTAGGCGCTGGTCGCTATGAGCGCACGTCGCAAAGCTAGAAAACGAGCATTAGATTTTCTTTATGAAGCTGATATTCGCAAAGCAGAAGCACTAGATCTTTACTCAACAAGACCTGCACAGGAACTCTCCGAGGGCGAGTATGTTCTTGTACTGCTCAACGGTGTGTCAGAGCACCTTCTTAAAATTGATGAATTGATAATTACTTACGCCCAAGGCTGGGATTTAGACCGAATGCCTTCAATAGATCGCAATTTGTTGCGAATCGCCCTCTTTGAAATCCTTTGGAGTGAAGAATTGGACGATAACATCGCAGTCTCAGAAGCTGTCTCTCTCGCGAAAGAATTATCTACAGATGATTCAGCAGGTTATATCAATGGAGTACTTGGACGAATCATTGCTCTAAAACCTTCTTTGTCCCTGTGATTGCGCCTGTGATTGCGCCTGCGATTGACCACTAGCGCGATCTTGCGAAGATTTTGTAAACAGTAAACCAAAGGATTCAAGGCCTGGCTGTAATTGGGCAATTGGTATTTGTACGGCGGCTGAAAGTGCCAGCGAATCCGAGGCTCTAACAGAGAGAACTTCGCCATTCCAATCTCGTCTTGCTTGGCATATCCCCGTTACAAATTGCTGTAGAGAAGCCAATGATGGTTCCTTCGCTTCTTTCACTCTCCGAAGGTCAAAAGTTAATCTGTCCGCTTTCACGACTAGCGGGGGAGTAATGCCGAGGAGTTCCTCTAACGGGACTTTGTAGAAGGCGGCTAGGCCAATCGCTTTATTGAGTGAGAGGGCTCGGTCGCAACGCTCATACGATCCGATTACTACTGCCTTCCATTTGCCTTGTGAAGCGTGTTCGACATCTTTTAACGTCCAACCTTTGGACTTTCTTATTCGTCGAATAGAGGCGGCAAGGGCTTGGATCGTTGGAGCGGTGTCATCAAGCTGCGGATCTTCATGTAATTGATTATTCATGCTTGAAAGGTAGGGCAATATGTGGCGATTCCGCTTTTTTTATCCACAGGTGGTATTTTTATCCCCGCAAACCTTTAACGATCCGTCCTGTGAGGCGGCGAAGGAGCTTAGATATGAGCGCAGTTTTGGAGACGGCCGACATTGATCGCGCCTTGAAACGTATCTCCCATGAAATTATCGAACGAAATCAAGGTCTCACCTCTGTGGTTCTCCTTGGGATTCCGACAAGAGGTGCCTTTCTCGCACAACGAATAGCCGACATTTTGAAAGAACTTGGTTCGCAGGTTCCGGTCGGCACTTTGGATATCACACTTCATCGAGATGACCTTCGCCTTCGACCTCCGCGCCCACTCTTACCGACACTCCTGCCTGTCGGTGGAATTGAAGGCAAGGATGTTGTTCTCGTTGATGATGTACTTTTTTCTGGTCGCACGATTCGGGCAGCGCTAGATGCGTTAGGTGAACTTGGGCGTCCAAAGACTGTTCAATTAGCAGTGTTAGTCGATCGAGGACACCGAGAACTTCCGATTCGGGCTGATTACGTCGGCAAAAATCTACCTACATCATCCAAGGAGAGCGTCAAAGTCTCTCTACTTGAAATAGATAATGTAGATCGCGTTGAGATTCTGGGTGAGCGATGAAAAATCATCTTCTCTCAATAAACGACCTGACTAAAGAGGATGTTCTCTCGATTATCAGTACAGCAGCAGAGCTTGAAAAGATCACAGAGGGGCCAACTAAGAAGCTTCCAACGCTTCGAGGTCGAACAATTGTTAATCTCTTTTTCGAGGATTCAACGCGCACGCGAATTTCTTTTGAAACCGCAGCAAAGAGATTGTCGGCTGATGTAATTAATTTTTCTGCAAAAGGATCGAGTGTTAGCAAAGGGGAGTCGCTTAAAGATACGGCGCAAACTTTGCAAGCCATGGGTGCTGATGCGGTAGTGATTCGCCACGGCTCATCGGGCGCAGCTCAAAGGTTGGCTGATTCAGGGTGGATTAGCGCAACTGTTATCAACGCCGGTGATGGTACGCACGAACACCCAACGCAAGCCTTATTAGATGCATTTACAATCGCCAAGCGCTTTCCTGAGCGGAAAGCCGATTTCACTGGACTAAGAATTGCAATTGTTGGGGATATTTTGCACTCAAGAGTTGCACGTTCAAATATGCTGCTACTAACTAAGTTGGGAGCGCAGGTGACGCTAGTCGCCCCGCCCACACTATTACCGGTGGGAGTCGAGAGTTGGCCGGTACGAATTTCTTATGAACTTGATTCAGAACTCGAGCAATTTGATGTAGTCATGATGCTTCGCATTCAGCTAGAACGTATGACTAACTTCTACTTTCCAAATGAACGCGAATATTCCCGTAGATATGGGCTCAACGAGGACCGACTCCTTCGCATGAAAAAAGAGGCAATCGTGATGCATCCAGGTCCAATGAATCGTGGATTGGAGATATCAGCCGCGTCAGCTGACTCTTCGCGTTCAGTTATTGTGGACCAAGTAGGTAACGGAGTTTTGACAAGAATGGCAGTGCTCTACCTCTTACTCGGAGGCGCAACGCTGGGGGAGGTCTTGTAATGTCAAAGATAAACACAAAAGATGTTTACACGCTGAAAGACGTTTCTGTAGCTGATGGAACAGTTCTAAATATTGTTATCTCTGGATCGACTATTGCTTCACTTGGTAGTGAAAGCCAGGGAGAAATTATTGACTGCACCGGACTGATGGCCTTACCTGGTTTTGTTGATTTGCATACACATCTTCGCGAACCGGGGAAAGAAGATTCCGAGACAGTGCTAACAGGATCGCGAGCTGCTGTAGTCGGTGGCTACACAGCCATTTCAGCCATGGCAAATACTTCGCCTGTCGCAGATACTGCTGGCGTCGTAGAACAAGTTTTTAGGTTAGGGAAAGAGGCTGGTTTGTGCGAAGTCTTTCCCATTGGAGCCGTCACTGTTGGACTTCTCGGAGAGCGGCTTTCTGAAATTGGAGCGATGGCTGAATCTGCAGCCGCTGTCAGGGTATTTAGTGACGATGGTAAATGCGTAAGTGATCCACTTGTGATGCGACGAGCCCTTGAGTATGTGAAATCTTTTGGGGGAATTATTGCCCAGCATGCGCAAGATCCGCGCTTGACGGAAAGCTCTCAGATGAATGAAGGTGAAGTTTCTTCCCGCCTGGGTCTGGTGGGTTGGCCGGCGGTAGCTGAGGAAGCAATTATCGCCAGAGATATTTTACTTGCAGACCACGTGAAGAGTCGACTTCATATCTGTCATCTCACTACAAGAGGTGGCGTTGAACTTGTGCGTTGGGCCAAATCACAAGGTATAAATGTGACAGCTGAGGTAACTCCGCATCACTTGCTCCTCACGGATGAATTAGTTGAAAGTTATGATCCTATTTATAAAGTAAATCCTCCGCTGCGTACTCAGTCTGATGTCTTGGCACTCCGCGAAGGTTTAGCTGATGGAACTATCGATATCGTTGCTACTGACCATGCTCCGCATCCAACTGAGGATAAAGAGTGTGAGTGGAGCGCAGCAGCATTTGGAATGTTGGGACTTGAGACAGCACTATCTGTTGTGGTTAAAACTATGGTCGAAACTGGCGCAATAACGTGGAGTAAATTGGTTGAAGTAATGTCGATTAATCCAGCAAAAATAGGCGGGTATGATCGACAAGGTAAGCCTCTGCAAGTTGGCGGACCAGCAAATATTGTCGTCGTGAATCCGACTGCAGAATGGAAGGTGGATCGGAGTCACATGGCTTCTAAAAGTCGCAATACGCCATTCCACGGAATGACTCTTCCAACTAAGGTTTTACACACAATTTTTGAAGGTGTGTTTGTAGTAAAAGATGCAGAATTAACGGGGGCCAAACATGAGTAAGGCTTTCTTAGTGCTCGATGATGGCGCTATCTATGAAGGACAATCATGGGCTTGCGAAGGTGAAACTTTTGGTGAAGCAGTATTCTCAACCGGAATGACGGGTTATCAAGAGACCCTGACAGATCCGTCCTATCACAAGCAGGTTGTAGTGATGACTGCGCCTCATATCGGTAACACAGGAATGAACAGCGCCGATGCCGAGTCAAGTAAAATTTGGGTCTCTGGATTTGTCGTCCGAAATCCATCACCACGAGTCAGCAATTGGCGTTCAGAAATCTCCCTAGAAGATTCACTTATTGATGCTGGCGTAGTTGGATTGCAAGGGGTCGACACTCGCGCGATCACTAGGCATTTGCGAGATCGCGGCTCAATGAGGGTCGGAATTTTTTCTGGACTTGATTACACCCGCGAGGAAATGGTTGTCAAAGTTAGACAAGCTCCAGTTATGTCTGGAGCCTTTCTTTCGGCAGATGTTTCAACGCCCAAGACTTATGTAGTTCCAGTTCCGGAAGGTGTGACAAAACAATTTACTGTCGCAGCCTTAGATCTTGGAATCAAATCGGCGACGCCTCGCCACATGTCTAATCGCGGTATTGAAGTCCATGTATTTCCTATCACCGCTACCAAAGAAGAGATTCTGGCAATCAACCCAGATGGTATTTTCCTTTCAAACGGGCCAGGGGATCCGGCCGCAATGGATGATGTAGTGGATCTGGTACGCGAGTTCTTATTAGATTCAATGCCAATTTTTGGAATTTGTTTCGGGCATCAAATTCTTGGAAGAGCGCTCGGATTTGAAACTTATAAATTACCTTTTGGCCACCGTGGCATTAATCAGCCTGTAAAGAATCTGCGCAGAGGAACAGTTGAGATTACGGCGCACAATCATGGCTTTGCAGTTTTAGCTCCTGTTGATGGAGAGTTCTCCACAGTTTATGGGCCTGGTTTTGTCAGTCATATCTGCCTGAACGACGGCGTTGTCGAGGGCCTTGAGCTAAGTGAGCGCCCAGCGTTTAGCGTGCAGTACCACCCAGAATCTGCTGCTGGTCCACACGATGCACAGTACTTATTTGACCATTTTGTTGAGATGATGAAGAAAGAGAAGGCGGCGCACCTTGCCTAAAGATTCGACTATAAAAAGTGTATTAGTAATTGGTAGCGGCCCGATTGTTATCGGTCAAGCGTGTGAATTTGACTATTCAGGTACCCAGGCTTGTCGAGTACTTCGTGAAGAGGGTATCCGAGTTATTTTAATTAATTCTAACCCTGCAACCATTATGACTGATCCCGAATTTGCAGATGCAACTTATATCGAACCAATCACTGCCGAGATAATTGAAAAAATTATCGCCAGGGAGAAGCCAGATGCAGTGCTGGCGACACTAGGTGGACAGACTGCTCTCAATGCCGCTATGCAACTAGATGCACTTGGAATCTTTGCAAAATACAACAGTAAATTAATTGGGGCAGATATCCCTGCCATTAAACGCGGTGAAGATAGAGATACGTTTAAGAAGATTGTTGCAAAGATTGGCGGGGAATCTGCTCGGTCCGCGATTTGTCATAGCCTGCAAGATTGCTACACGGCAGTTCTAGATCTTAATTATCCGGTAGTGGTTAGACCTTCCTTCACTATGGGCGGATTGGGATCAGGCATCGCTTTTAACCGTGAAGAACTCGATCTTATTGCCGGTGCCGGACTTCGTCATAGTCCTACCACCGAGGTATTGCTTGAAGAATCAATCATTGGCTGGAAAGAGTACGAGCTTGAAGTGATGCGCGATTACAAAGATAACGTCGTCATTGTGTGTTCTATTGAAAATGTGGATCCCATGGGAGTCCATACGGGCGATTCAATAACTGTCGCTCCAGCGCTTACGCTGACCGATGTTGAATATCAAAAACTACGCAATCTTTCAATTGAAATTATTCGCGAGGTGGGGGTGGCCACAGGTGGCTGCAACATCCAATTTGCGGTGAATCCGCTCGATGGAAGAATCATCGTCATCGAAATGAATCCCCGGGTTTCTCGATCTTCTGCGTTAGCCTCAAAGGCAACTGGTTTTCCAATTGCAAAGATTGCTACCAAGCTTGCAATCGGCTACAGCTTGGATGAGATTCAAAATGATATTACGCAAAGCACTCCAGCTTCCTTCGAACCAACCCTCGATTACATCGTTGTAAAAGTGCCACGGTTTGCTTTCGAGAAGTTTCCAGAAGCTGATCCTAGATTGACGACCACAATGAAGTCTGTTGGAGAAGCTATGGCGATTGGGCGTAGCTTTCCCGAAGCTCTTCAGAAAGCACTTCGCTCGGTGGAAAAAAAGGGCATGTCATTCACGTGGGAAGAACCTTCGCTCTCTTCAGAGCAATTACGAGCCTCGGTTCAAATTCCTACTGAGTTTAGGTTGCAACATGTGCAACAGCTCATGAGTCTTGGCGCAACGGTTGAAGAGCTAAATAGCCTCACAAAAATTGATCCATGGTTTTTGTCTCAAATCGAGTTGATAAATGTAATGGCGAATGAAGTCAAAATGGCTTCTAACCTTGACTCTGAAATTTTAACTAAAGCAAAGAGACTTGGATTTAGTGATCTTCAAATTGCATCTCTTAGAGGAATGTCAGAGGCCGAAGTACGAACACTTCGACATCGGTTAGCTGTACTTCCTGTATACAAAACTGTAGATACTTGTGCTGCTGAGTTTGAAGCGCACACCCCTTATCACTATTCAAGTTACGATCTGCAGAGCGAAGTTGTTCCTCGGACTAAGCCTGCCGTCATCATTCTTGGAAGTGGACCGAATCGAATCGGCCAAGGTGTTGAGTTTGATTATTCATGCGTGCACGCGGCCTTTGCGCTGAAGGACGCTGGATTTGAAACCATCATGATCAACTGCAATCCCGAGACCGTCTCTACTGATTACGACACCTCAGATCGTTTATATTTTGAACCGCTCACATTGGAAGACGTTTTAGAAGTTATCGCAGCAGAGACACTTGCGGGCCCGATTGTGGGTGTAATTGCTCAATTAGGAGGTCAAACTCCGCTCGGACTTGCTCGTGGATTAAAGGAAGCAGGAGTGAACATTCTTGGCACAAGCCCTGACTCAATTGATTTGGCTGAAGATCGCGGTCAATTTGGAAAGGTCCTGGATGACGCACTTCTCGTCGCGCCAAAGTACGGAATGGCCCGATCGTACGAGGAAGCAGTAAAAATCGCGCATCAAATTTCTTATCCTGTTCTAGTTCGGCCCTCATTTGTATTGGGAGGACGAGGAATGGAAATTGTGTATGACGATGAGTCCTTGCGAGGTTTCATTCAAAGAGCTACTGAAATTACGCCAAACCATCCGGTACTAATAGATCGATTCTTGGATGATGCTATAGAAATCGATGTGGATGCTTTGTATGACGGCAAAGAGCTTTTCCTAGCGGGGGTTATGGAGCATATTGAAGAGGCTGGAATTCATTCAGGGGATTCAGCATGCGTCCTGCCGAGCACATCTTTGAGTGTACGTATGCAGGAGCAGATTCGTGATGCAACTATGCGAATTGCATCCGGAGTCAATGTCCGGGGATTGATCAACATCCAGTTCGCGATTACTCGAACTGGAAATGGACAGGAAGGCAAACTCTACGTTTTAGAAGCGAACCCTCGAGCATCTCGTACCGTTCCGTTTGTTAGCAAGGCAACCGGAAATCCATTGGCCAAGGCGGCAGCGCTAATTTGTGTAGGCCAATCAATCTCGCAATTACGTAAGTCCGGTGTTCTTCCAGCTACAGGTGATGGAAAAGCTCACGGTATATCGGTTAAAGAAGCGGTCTTGCCATGGAATAGATTCCGAAGAATTGATGGCACAGGCGTCGACTCGGTTCTGGGACCTGAAATGCGATCAACCGGTGAGGTAATGGGAATTGCAGATACCTTCGGTGAGGCATATGCCAAAAGCCAGACAGCTGCTTTTGGAACACTACCTAAAAGTGGCAACGTTTTCCTTTCGCTAAGTGAGCGCGACAAACAAGGGGCACTGGGGCCGGCTAAAACACTAGTCAGCCTAGGTTTCACTCTTTACACAACGACCGGTACTCATGACTTTCTACTTGCTGCGGGGGTGCCATCGATTCTGATTCGTAAAAATTCTGATACGACTTCATCTGGGCCTTCAGCTGTAGATATCATCTCTGATGGAACAGTGGCGTTGGTAATTAATACCCCCTTAGGCCGGGGAACTCGACATGATGGATGGCTAATCAGGACAGCAGCAGTACAGCGTTCGATTCCGATTATCACAACAATTGCTGGGTTTAAGGCCGCGGTTTCTGGAATCTCAGAGATGTCGACAAGCTCATTCTCGATTAAGTCAGTTCAAGAGTGGTCTGCATGAGCGCAATCAATGTGCGAGCGATTCAGTGTTCGGCTGAAATCATAAGCAATAAGAAAATTGGCGCTTACCATCACATGGTTTTTGCTGTATCTGACATGGCGCAAAACGCGAGACCAGGAAATTTTGTTGCAATTTCTGTAGGGGGAGAAGCATCCGCTCTTATTCTTAGGCGAGCCTTTGCTATTTATCGATCATCAGATAAAGGTAGCGCCGGCGGTGTAATCGAATTGGTTATTGCCCCACATGGGGCGGGCAGCAAATGGTTGGCAGCACGAGAAGTGCACGAAAAAGTTGACATGGTTGGACCACTCGGAACTTCCTTTGGCATTCCCACCGAACCTGCGCGTGCGCTACTTGTAGGAGGGGGCTACGGCTCGGCTCCATTATTTGGATTAGCTGAAATCCTCAAGGCTCGAGGGTGCCGAGTAGATATGGTGCTAGGTGCTAGCTCGGCTGCCAAAATTTATGCCCCACTAGAAGGAAAGCGTTCTGTATCTTCACTCACCTTGACTACCGACGATGGTTCGGCTGGAATACATGGGCTTGTCAGTGATGCTCTTCCACAGATAATAGAAGAAAATAAATCTGAAATTATTTATTCATGCGGGCCCATGGCCATGTTGGAAGCTATTCAATTGGTAGCAAATAAATACGAGTTGGTTCATCAGGTATCTGTTGAAGAGAGCATGGCGTGCGGAATTGGAGTCTGCATGACATGTGTTGTTCCGATGCGAGGCCCTGATGGTGTTGTGAAGATGTCTCGTACCTGCATCGATGGTCCAGTTATGGATGGTTCAACTGTTGTGTGGGGAAGTAAGGGAATTATTCCCGAAGGTACGTGGGGTGCCTAATGTTTGATTATTCAACCCAATTAGCAAGTTCTCTTCTGCCAAACCCTATCGTCACGGCGAGCGGATGCGCCGGATCGGGTAAAGAACTTGCTCAGTTTTTCCCGCTCCAAGAACTAGGCGCAATCGTCACAAAATCAATAATGTTAAATCCACGTAGTGGGCGTGCTACTCCGAGAATGGCTGAGACTCCAAGTGGAATGCTTAACTCAATAGGACTGCAGGGCCCTGGTATCGATCACTTTCTTGAGAATGACATTCCATGGCTTCAATCACAAGATGCTCGCATTATTGTGAGCATTGCAGGTGAAACTGTTGATGATTACGGAGTATTGGCGAGAAGAGTACGAGCTCTTTCGAATGTCGTTGGTGTTGAAGTAAATATTTCATGTCCAAATGTTGAAAATCGAGGAATGGTTTTTTCTTGTCATCCAGACACGGCTAGGGCTGCGATTGAAAATGTCCGTCGCAATATTGGCGGAGACCTTCCCATCCTTGCCAAACTCTCACCAGATGTGACAGATATTGTTGCCATTGCCCGAGAAGTTATGGATGCTGGCGCAGATGGCCTTGCACTCATCAATACCGTGCTCGGAATGGTGATTGATATCAATACGATGAAGCCAAAATTAGCCCAGAAGACAGGCGGATTATCAGGTCCTGCGATCCGGCCAATAGCCGTTCGTGCCATTTATCAAGTTCACGCCGCGCTACCTAAAGCGCCCATTATTGGCATGGGGGGAGTGACATCAGGTAGTGATGCACTTGAACTTGTTTTAGCCGGAGCCAGTGCAATATCGGTGGGAACTGCAACTTTTGGAAATCCTACCGCTGTGATTAAAGTTCGAGATGAGTTGCAAGAGCTCTTAATTCAGCGGGGTTTTGATAAGTTTTCAGATGCGGTGGGCTTCGCACATCGATTAGGAAGTTAGGGGATATTAATGTCGGATTACAAGTCGCCCATTATTTTGGCGTTAGATACCCCTGAGTTAGATGTTGCCCGCAAGTGGATTGAGAGCACAAATGACGTTGTTAAATTTTATAAAGCTGGGCTCGAATTCTTTTTAAGCCATGGAGAAAGAGGGATTAATGCACTTCGTAATGAGGGAGAGTTTGAGTTATTTCTAGATCTAAAACTTCATGACATTCCCAACACGGTAGCCTCCGCAACCAAAGCGATTTCGCATATCAATCCACGTTTTCTTACGGTGCATGCTGCTGGTGGCGCAGCTATGGTTTCGGCTGCCGCGCAAGCTGCTCCGCACATCGATATTACTGCTGTAACTATTTTGACTTCACTTTCTGCAGATGATTTGAATCAGATTGGTTTTAATGATGGGCCGCTACATTCAGCTGTTCGCCTTGCTCAGCTATCAGTTGAATCAGGTGCGAAGGCAATTGTGTGCTCGCCCCTTGAGGTAGAAGCAATCCGGGCTGCCGTTGGCCAGCAACCCACAATTATTACACCCGGTGTTAGACCAGCTGGATCTGCCCTTGGAGATCAATCCCGAGTGATGACGCCAGCGCAAGCCATTAAATCTGGTTCGACGCTCCTTGTTATTGGTCGTCCGATAACATCAATGAGTTCACCGCGTGAAATGTTGGATCGAGCCCGTGAAATTACGGACTCCACACTTTAATGAGATTCAGGGGAATGAGATTTAGATGAATTCCCCTATCCGGCCGCTACCTCCAAAATTAACAATTGAGGAACGTAGAGCTAATTTGGCCAAAGCCCAATCAGCTCGAACAGACAGAGCTCACATTAAATCCCTCATCCACGCAAATCAGATTTCAATCTTTGACGCAATAAATGATCCGAGGGAATCAATTCAACGGATGAGAGTTCTTGAACTTCTGGAGGCGGTTCCTGGTGTCGGCCCTGCGAGAGCAGAGTTGATTATGGAGAAGAGAAAGATATCTTTTTCGCGTAGAATTGCAGGCTTAGGCCCACATCAACTCAAGTCGCTTCGTAAGGAGGTCGGTATTATGAAGGTCGACCCCAAGCGAGGATCGCTGATCGTGATGTCTGGCCCAGGTGGCGTTGGTAAAAGTACAATCACGCAGTATTTGAAGAACGACCCACGTTTCTGGGTAAGTGTGTCTGCGACAACGAGGGCTCCAAGACCTACTGAGAAAGAAGGAGTCGACTACTTTTTTGTTTCTGAAAGTAAGTTTGATCAAATGATTAGTAAAAATGAATTTCTCGAGTGGGCTGATTTCGCTGGTGCCAGATACGGCACGCCAAGAGAACCCGTTAGTCAATGGCGAGATTTGGGCAAGCATGTGCTTTTGGAAATTGAGATTGATGGTGCAAGGCAGATCCGTCAAAGCGACAGTGAGGCGAAACTGATATTTATAGCACCGCCATCCTGGGAGGAGCTCGTTAATCGATTGGCTAGCCGTGGAACTGACTCGGTTGAGCGGCGAGAGGCACGGCTGGCGTTGGCCAAGCAGGAAATGGCTGCGGCCGGAGAATTTGACTACACCATCGTAAATGAGCAGGTCGAGCAGGTAGTTTCCCAGATGGTATCCTTTGTAACTGCGACCGAAAGTCTTTAAAAGGGTTTTAAAAGATAAGTAATAAAGGGGCTAAATATGTCAACAACTGACGGCATCACAAATCCACCTATCGATGAACTTCTTGATAAGGCCGGATCAAAATATAGCCTCGTGCTGTACGCAGCTAAGCGCGCTCGTCAGATAAATGCGTATTACTCACAGCTCGGTGAGGGCCTTCTTGAATATGTCGGTCCGCTAGTAGATACATATGTCCACGAGAAGCCTCTCTCCATCGCTCTGCGCGAGATTAATGAGGGTCTACTCACCATCGAAAATCTCGAGCCAAAGAGCACTGAAGCTTCAGCTTAAACGGCCGGTGGGCAATGAACGTCCCTGCTAACAATTTTTCTCGAGAGCTTATTCTTGGAGTTGGTGGTGGTATTGCTGCTTATAAATCTTGTGAACTTCTGAGGCGCCTTCAAGAACACGGTTTTTTGGTCTCAGTAATTCCAACACGTGCGTCACTTAATTTCGTTGGGAAAGCTACGTGGGAAGCTCTGTCGGGGCGAGCAGTACAAGATGATTTATGGAATAACGTTCACGAAGTACCTCACATTGCCATGGCTAAGAAAGCTGCCGCTATTGTGATTGCTCCTGCCACTGCTGATCTCATAGCAAGAATCGCAACTGGTCGGGCCGATGATTTCCTCACCAATGTCATTGTGGCTTCAACCGCTCCGTTGATCTTGGTCCCTGCAATGCACTCAGAAATGTGGCTAAATCCGGCAACCGTTGCAAATGTAGAAACGCTTCGCAAGCGAGGCGTAACAGTCATTGATCCGGCTTCCGGCAAACTCACGAGTGGAGATGTTGGGATTGGAAGATATCCCGAATCAGATTTGATTATTGACTCTGTCGAAAAGGTTTTACATCATAAAGCAGATGCTATTGGTAGAAAAGTTTTGGTTAGTGCTGGTGGGACCCGAGAACCTATTGATCCAGTTCGTTACATAGGCAATCTATCTTCTGGTAAGCAAGGAATTGCACTAGCGCTCAATGCTGCATCTAGGGGTGCAATAACTACGTTAGTGATTGCTAATGCTCCTGATGTAAAAATAGATGGCGTCGAAGTAATCCACGTTTCCACCGCAGCGCAAATGTTTGCAGCCCTCGATAGGACTTTTGATGAATGTGATGTACTTGTTATGGCTGCCGCTGTAGCCGATGCAAGACCCGTAACGGTTGCTACGGAGAAGCTACCTAAGGGCGCTTATACAGAAATTGAACTCGTAGAGAACGTCGATATATTGGCTGCTCTATCAGCACGCCGCGTTGGACAAGTCATTATTGGCTTTGCGGCGCAGACAGGTGCGGACGCAGTTGAAAAGGGGAGCGCAAAGTTAGCGGCGAAAGGTCTGGATTTCATTTACGTAAATGATGTGAGTAACGGTGAAATCTTCGGTAAAGATGAGACCCAAGGCATCATCATCGATTCACAGGGCAAAATAGAGCACATAAACCAAATTTCAAAAGTGACACTCGCAGAACAACTTCTTACAAAAGCTATCGATAAGTTAGGTTATGCCAATGACTAAACGCTTGTTTACATCTGAATCCGTGACAGAGGGACATCCCGATAAGATGGCGGACCAGATTTCGGATGCAATTTTGGATTCGCTACTGAGTCAAGATTCCAAAAGTCGAGTTGCCGTTGAGACACTGATTACCACCGGTCAGGTACACGTTGCTGGTGAAGTGACAACAAATGGATATGCAGATGTGATGTCAATTGTTCGCGACACAGTTTTGGCCATCGGCTATGACTCCTCTGAAAAAGGATTTGATGGAAACTCTTGTGGTGTTTCACTCTCGATTGGTCAACAGTCACAAGATATAGCGCAAGGCGTAGATTCGGCATTTGAGAATAGAGTCTCTTCATCCGTAGATCCCCTTGATTTACAAGGCGCTGGCGACCAGGGCCTTATGTTTGGATATGCCTGCGATGACACTCCAGAATTAATGCCACTACCTATCCATTTAGCGCATCAGCTATCAATGAAATTAGCAGAAGTACGTAAGTCTGGCGCTTTGGCTTATCTTCGGCCAGACGGTAAGACGCAAGTAACCATTGAATACGATGGAGATCGCGCGGTTGCACTTAATACAGTTGTTATTTCTTCTCAACATTCTGCGGATGTAGATCTTGAGAAAACACTAGCTCCTGACATACGTCGATTGGTCATTGATCCAATAATTGGCGATCTTAGGATCAGTACTGCGGATGTGCGAACTTTGATTAATCCAACAGGTCGATTCGTCATCGGTGGACCAATGGGGGATGCTGGGCTGACCGGACGTAAAATTATCGTCGACTCTTACGGCGGCATGGCACGACATGGTGGCGGGGCATTCTCTGGAAAAGATCCTTCCAAGGTAGATCGCTCAGCGGCTTATGCAATGCGCTGGGTCGCTAAAAACGTTGTTGCTGCGGGGTTAGCCTCTCGTTGCGAAGTTCAGGTGGCTTACGCGATTGGTAAAGCTCAGCCAGTTGGTCTATTTGTCGAATGTTTTGGCACTGAGAAAGTTCCAGTACTGCAAATTGAATCAGCAATCGAACAAGTTTTTGATTTACGGCCAGCAGCAATCATTCGAGATCTGAATTTGTTGCGCCCAATTTATTCAAAAACAAGTAGTTACGGTCACTTCGGTCGCGAGCTGCCAGAATTCGGTTGGGAAAAGAAGGACCGCGCAGCCGCTCTTCAGTCCGCTGTCAAAGGCTAAATAACCGTGGCTCACGTGAAGCCACTTAAGCTTCGCTCAGAAGCGGTTGCTCCTAAAAAGATTCTTGCAAAGGGAGTCAACGTTGCTGACGTGGTTGTTGATACCAAAGTGTTTCATTTGGATGAGCCGTATTCATATTTGATTTCGGCGCAAATTGCGAGCGACATTGCAGTTGGATCTATAGTAAAAGTCCCTTTTGGACGCAGCTTTACAGAAGGCGTGGTTATCTCTCTTAAAGAGGGAGCCAGTACGGCCGGTTTAAAGTTCATTGATACTTTGATATCCAAATCATCAGTCCTCACTCCGGGCCAAATTGAGTTCTTCGGGGAAATATCCAACCGATATGGTGCTCCGCTTTGGGATATTTTCAGACTAGCCGTGCCTGCATATAGCAAGGCAGGGGAGAAAGTCGATAAGACAGCGATAAAGGTGGCCGGTGATTCCACCCAACAAGTCGAGCGAGTAGCCATTACTTTGAAGCAAGGCTCATCTCTCACTTTGATCCTTAAAGAATTAACGGATTCACCTTCCAGTGGTAAGACGCTCGTAATCGTGCCAGATGAAAAGACTCTTGATTCACTGCGCGAATTAGAGGCAACTTTTATGTCGGGTACGGCTGGGAAAAGTGTGCGCTTTGCAAACTATCTTGCCGCTTCGCGCGCAAATTCCGGGCTGTTTATCGGACTTCGTAGTGCAATATTTATCGACCTCTCAACAGATGATCGCCTCGTAGTCGTAGATGAATCAGATGAGAATTTATACGAAAAGCATATGCCAACATTTAATGTAAGAGATTTAGCCCTTATGCGCGCGCAGAAGCATTCGACATATTTCATAAGCTCCTCCCACTCGCTAGAAATAGAGAGGCTCATTGAGATTGGATGGCTAACAGAACGAAGTATTGGTCAATCTAGACGCCAGGTAGTCACGGATGCCCCTGAGAAGGTTCATGGAATCATTGCCGAAGGACTAAAGAAGGGCTCCGTTTTACTGATCCACGCTAATTCTGGATATGTAAAGAGTTTTACTTGCAATCACTGTAAGAATCTAGCGTTGTGTGAATGTGGTGAACGTTTAATTCTAGATAGAAGCGGAAGAGGAACATCTTGCCCGCTTTGTGGAAAGATAAAAGATACATGGGAGTGCACATTTTGCGAGCGCTCAATTGCGCAATCTCTCTCTAGGGGAGTTGAAAAACGTGCAGAAGATTATGCGCGATCATTTCCTCACGTACGCGTGCTTTTCTCATCTGGCACAAGTGCAGTCACGAAACTTCCAGATGAGAGAACCTTAGTTATCTCAACTCCAGGTATGGAGCCAGATGGTGAGTATGCGGCCGTCCTACTGATGGACGGTGAGCAAATTTTTGGCAGAACTGGATTACGTAGCGATGAGCAAGGCCAATTACGATGGACCAAGGCCCTCAATAAACTTGGTAATAATGGATTGTTGTACATATCTCTTTCTTCAGATCATCCAGTTTCGCAATCAATTATTCGTGGTTCATTTTCAAGAATGCATCTTTCTGAAATCTCCCAAAGAGCGTCGGCACTCTTACCGCCACTCTTTCGATTGGTTTCAATTGAGGGCGATTCCTCAGAGACGGCTCAAGTAGCTTCCGCCTTGGACGAGGCCATTGCGCAGGGACTCATCGCTACGATTGGACCTTTGGATTTGCCACGTACATCAAAATCTAAGTCCCGGCTTATCATCAAATTTGACGTTTCATTAGGGAGTCAAATTGTGCGAATGATTTATGACATTAATCGAGTTCGCAGCTTGCAGGGTCTTAAAGTCCTTCGAGTGGCCGTCGATCCATACGATTTCATCTAGAATTAGCCTATGTCGATTAAAGCGATTCGCTACTTCGGGGACCCGGTGCTCACGACTCCCGCCTCACCTGTCACAACTTTCGATAAGGAGCTGCGAACTCTAATCGCCGACTTAGTGGAGACGATGCAGAACGCCCCGGGCGCTGGTCTTGCTGCGCCACAAATAGGAGTCTCCCTTCGAGTTTTTGTCTGGGATGTGGATGATGCTGTGGGACATTTGATTAATCCCACTCTGGATTTAAGTGATGAGATGCAAGAAGGAGATGAAGGCTGCTTAAGCTTTCCCTCGCTTTCTTATAACACTCCTCGCGCCATGCGCGCTGTTGCAAAAGGATTTAATATGCATGGTGAACCAGTGATTGTCGAAGGCAGCGAGTTCCTGGCGCGAGCACTTCAACACGAGACCGACCATCTCAATGGGATTCTATTCATTGATAAATTAAGCGAAGAGGATCGAAAGTCTGCAATGCGAGAGATTCGTGAAAGTGAATGGTTTGGAACGGCCACCGATGCAGGCTCAATTCCAACCATCAGAGTATCGCCTCACACCACGCGCGGCTTAGGATTCTGAGTTTGAGCGCAGAGAAGGAAAGCTTGCGCGTTGCAATTGCAAGTTCAGCAGAAGTCGGTATTCCAATATTGCAGGCTCTTATCTCGAGTTCTCATGACGTGCTTTATGTAATCACTAATCCAGATAAGAAAAGTGGAAGGGGCCAGGGAGTTACTCCTAACCCTTTTGCTGCCTATGCGCAGGTGCAGAAGCTAGAGGTTTTTAAGCCCGATTCAAACGACGCGCTACACGACATTGTTTCAAAAAATACGGTTGATTTGGTCGTAACTGTTGCTTATGGTCGCTTAATTCAATCGCCATCTTTAAAGATTCCAAAGTATGGTTGGCTCAATATTCATTTCTCTTTATTGCCTAATTGGCGCGGAGCTGCCCCAGTTCAATACGCGATAATGAATCAGGAGAAAAATACCGGCATCTCGATTTTCCAACTCGACGAAGGAATGGATACCGGTCCTATCTATTTTTCAAAGAGAATCGAAATCGGTGAGACAGAAACTACGCCCGAACTTCTTGATCGTCTATCAAAAGAAGCAGGTGAAGAAATACCTCATCTTCTGAATCGAATAGCAGCAGGCGCCGTTCCTACATCCCAATCAGCCGAAGTTGCAACGTATGCTCCCAAATTGGATAAAGGTGCTGGAAGAATTGAAATCTCACAATCGGTAGCGCACGTATTGGCACAAATTCGAGCGCTCTCACACAATCCTGGCACATTCTTAACATTTCGTGGTCAACGATTAGGTATTGATAAAGCCGTGAATTGCGTTGGCTCGGTCTCGCTAAAGCCACTGGGAACGCTATTTGTGAGGGATCAAGATCTTTTTTTGCAGGTAAGTGATGGCGCCGTTCAACTTTTATACGTTACGCCATCTGGTAAGAAATCAATGAGTGGTGCTGATTTCGCCAGAGGGGCTCGTATTATCGAAGGTGAGCTTTGTGAATAAGAAGCGGCCCGCTCCGTCTGAGTCTCGACTAGTTGCATACAATCTCATCCATCAAGTCAATCGCGAAGGAGCCTTCGCCAATTTACGCCTGCCTAACCTTCTGGATAACTCAAAACTAGATGAGCGAGATAGAGCGTTCGCAACCGCGCTTTCATATGGAACGCTACGCATGCAAGGTAAATATGATTCGGTTATAAGCAAACACATCGTTAGACCAATCGAAAGAGTAGATCCAGCGGTAGTAGATATATTACGAATGGGTATGCACGAAATAATTGGTATGCGCACGCCAGAGCACGCCTCTGTAAGTCAGACCGTAGACTTGGCTAAGTATATTGTCGGTGAAAGTGTGGGAGGTTTTGTCAATGCGGTCTTGCGAAGCGCTATTCGTGATACATCGACCCCAGTCTATGAAGATGAGCTCTCACGATTAAGTACTGAATATTCGCATCCCACTTGGATAGTTCAAGCTTTTTATGATTTAGTCAAAGACTGGAATCGAGTCGAAAGTATTCTCATGTCTAATAACGCGCCAGCTTCGCCTCACCTAGTTGCCTGGCCGAGTGAATCTACTCGTGAGGAGTTAATGCAGGATGGTGGAGAGGTTTTGGCAGGAACACCGCATGGAGTCTTGTCCCATCAACCACCGCGCAGCTATTTAGCCATTCGGGAACGGCGAGCAGGAGTACAAGATCGTGGTTCCCAAATAGTTGGAGAAACTTTTTTGGCCACAGCCTCAATCAACGATAATGAAACCTCCCTGGCTTGGTTAGATATGTGCGCTGGGCCCGGAGGAAAGGCCGCCTATCTCTATCATTCACTGCGCACCTTTAGACCGGCCGATACTTTTATTGCAAATGAGATTTCAGAGCATCGAGCCGCTCTTGTCGCCCAAGTAATACCCTCCAATTTTGTAAAAGTTGGAGCGGGCCAGGCACTTGGGCAGAGTGATGAAAGATATGACCGTATTTTAATTGATGCGCCTTGTACCGGCTTAGGAGCGCTGCGCCGTCGCCCAGAGGCTAGGTGGCGACGCACGATGCAGGATCTGAAAGAGTTAGTGGTGATTCAAAGAGAACTTCTAGATTCAGCAACAGAGATTCTTTCGAAAAATGGCCTGATTGCCTACGTGACTTGCTCTCCTCATCTTGCCGAAACTCGTCTACAGGTTGCAGATTTCCTCTACCGTCACAAAGATTTCGAAGTGGTCAACATAAAACCTTTCATAGGAAAAGCCTCAGAGGGGTCTGTTCAGAGCGATGGAACGATGCAATTGTGGACTGATGTGGATGACACCGATGCCATGTTTATGGCCCTTTTTCGAAGAAAACAATAAGTGAGGGTTAAGGTTTCTACATGAACTCCGTTCGAATCTGTCCCAGCATCTTAAATGCAGACAAGCAAAAGTTAGCCCATGAGATCTCTCGTATTGAAAATCATGCTGACTGGTTGCATTTGGATATCATGGACGGAAAGTTTGTCCCCTCAACCACATTCTCCTTCGATGAGTCTATAAAGATTATTGCGCAATCGCGCTTACCTGTTGACTCTCATTTAATGATTGATGATCCAGATGCTCAAGGACCTGAGTTTGCTCTGGCTGGATCAAAAAGTGTGACTGTGCATCTTGAAGCTACTCAAACTCCACGGGAAACTCTGCGAAAGATTAGGCTTCATGGCGCGCGTGCTGCTTTAGCAATTAAACCTGCGACGCCAGTTGAGGCTCTCTTCGACTATATCGATGATGTAGATATGTTACTTGTGATGACGGTTGAGCCAGGAAAGGGGGGACAACCTTTTATGGAAGATATGTTGTCAAAAGTTCGCGTACTTCGAACTCTTGTTTCAGAGAATCAAGGTTCACAATGGATTCAAGTGGATGGGGGAGTGAGCCTTGAGACAATTGCTAAAGCAGCTTCCGCCGGAGCCGACACTTTTGTTGCAGGTAGCGCCGTTTATAAATCTGAGAATCCAGGTCTCATTGTTGACGAACTTCGTGCAATTGCTGGTGCTTTCCTCTCACATTAGCTCGCACATTAGCTCGCACATTAGCTAGCACATTAGTAGGCCCCATACTTTTATCGGTCAAAACAAATAAGGGAGTAAGGATGTCAATTCTTAAGTGGCTTTTTGAAACCAATCTTCACTTTGGGAGCAAATCAATAGCAGTCCGAGAGATCGTTGGAGGCGTCCTTGGATTAACAAGCGCCGTTCTTGGGATGCGTCGCAAGGTTGCAGCCTGGCCTATCGGAATTCTTGGCGATGGTCTTCTCTTTACTGTCTTTTTGGGCGCGCTCTTCTCCTTCGGAGATAAAGCACAGCATGCAAATTTCTATGGGCAAGCTGGTCGCAACCTATTACTCATCATCGTCAGTATTTATGGGTGGATACGCTGGGCTGCACACAAGCGGGCTAATCACGATGATCCTGTTGTGTCACCTCGATGGACGACAGCTAAAGAGAAGGCCTACCTCATTCCCGGAGTCGTCGCTTTCTTTCTCATTTCTTCGAGAATTTTTGTAGCACTCGGTGAGAGTGGCACCTGGCTCTTGGTTGATACCTGGATCTTCACTGGAACTGCACTAGCCACGTACGGGATGAGTAGGGGTTACGTCGAATTCTGGTTGGTCTGGATTGCCGTTGATTTTGTTGGGGTGCCGTTTGCCTTCAAGAACGGGTATTACCCAACCGGAACGCTTTACGCGATTTATCTTCCCTTTGTGATGTGGGGTTTCGCTTCATGGCTTCGAATCTCAAAGAATGAAAAACGGGAGACTCATTCCGTCTAGTAAACTTATGCCATGAAGAGTTTTGAATCCTTGTGGATAGAGTTAAACGAAAAAGCTTCGACTCGGCCAGAGGGCTCATCTACTGTGACAGCTCTGGACGAGGGTGTCCACGCGATGGGAAAGAAAATTATTGAAGAAGCTGGTGAAGTTTGGTTAGCCGCTGAGCATGAATCAGACCAAGCGCTAGCGACAGAAATTAGCCAACTGCTCTATCGTCTCCAAGTGCTGATGATAGCCCGGGGAATCACTCTTGAAGATGTATACAAGGAGCTCTGAGGAAATATGTTTAAAGTTGCTGTTCCAAATAAAGGATCACTTGCCGAAAGCGCATCTCTTGTTCTAAAAGAGGCCGGCTATCGCCAGCGAACCGATCTTCGCGATCTCACGCTTTATGATCCAGAAAATGATATTGAATTTTATTATCTTCGCCCCCGCGACATTGCTATTTATGTTGGTTCTGGAGAGCTCTCTATCGGAATAACTGGCAGAGACTTACTGATTGATAGCGGAGTAACGGCCCGTGAAATCCTGGCTTTAGATTTTGGGCGCAGTACCTTTAGATTTGCGGCTCCCGAAGAAGTGCCGTTAGCGGGCAAACGTATCGCCACTGCCTATCCAGGTCTGTTAGAGAATTATTTGAAGAGTGCGAATATTGCGGCATCTGTTGTCCGGTTAGATGGAGCTGTCGAGTCATCCATTCGACTAGGCGTTGCTGATGTCATTGCAGATGTGGTCTCTACCGGTGGGACACTTCGCCAAGCTGGGCTTAAGGTTTTCGGAGCACCGCTATTGGAGTCAGAAGCAATTCTGATTGAGCGTACGGGTGTGGAACGAAGTGATGCCGTTGAAACGCTCATTCGACGTATTAATGGTGTGGTCACCGCGCGCCAATATGTTTTAGTGGACTATGACATACAGACAGAGAACCTTAAGAGTGCTACTGCCATTACTCCCGGAATTGAATCGCCTACGATTTCGCCCCTA
The DNA here is from genome assembly GCA_903838475.1 of uncultured Actinomycetes bacterium. GTDB lineage: Bacteria > Actinomycetota > Actinomycetes > Nanopelagicales > Nanopelagicaceae > PALSA-747. The sequence continues at coordinate 34,096 of CAILYP010000046.1, forward strand.
CAAAAAGAGGGCTGGAGCGCTGTGCGAGCGATGGTCAAGAGCCGTGAAGTAAATAGAATTATGGATGAACTTTATAAAGTAGGGGCAAGAGGGATACTTGTAACAGATATTCACGCAAGCCGACTTTAAGAACTTCTATCAGCCGCCTCAATTTCATCTCGTGGAATACCCATTAAGTAGAGAATGCCATCTAAATACGGAGTATTGATAGAACTATCTGCTTCTGCTTTCACGGCAGGTTTGGCGTTGAAAGCGATTCCAAGTCCAGCAGCTTTGAGCATATCTAAATCATTTGCGCCATCACCGACTGCAATTGTCTGAGAAAGTGGAACGCCTTCTTTTTCTGCAAACTCTGCAAGGAACTTAGCTTTTGCAGCTCTATCGACAATTGCTCCAACTATTTTGCCAGTAAGTTTTCCGTCCCGAACTTCTAACGTGTTGGCGCGAAAAAAATCAACGCTCATTTCATCCATGAGCGGAGCAATAACGTTCGTAAATCCACCAGAGACGATTCCAACTTTGTGTCCTAAACGGTGCAGCGTACGCACTAGCGTTCGCGCCCCAGGCGTTAAGGTGATTTTACTGCGAGTGCTGATCACGGCAGCTTCAGCGAGCCCCGCCAAAAGAGCAGTTCTAGCTTCTAGGGATTGTTGGAAATCTAGATCTCCGCGCATCGCTGACTCTGTGATCTTCTTGACCTCAGCTCCAACTCCCGCTTCTTCAGCGAGTAAATCAATGACTTCTTGTTGAATGAAAGTAGAGTCCATATCCAGCATGACAATTCGCTTGGAACGCCTCATCAATCCACCAGCTTCGATGGCAAGATCTATACCTTCGTTAAGGGCTAAATCAGCGAGATCTCGCTGGAGATCTTTTGCGGATTGATCGGCAGGTAGAGAAACATCAAATTCAATCGCTGTTATAGGAAAAAAAGCAGTTCTTCGAAAGCGCTCAACGTTGCCTTGGTGAGATGAGACAACAGCGCTTACCCGAGCTACAGAAATAGGTCTCAACTCTTTAGCAAGGATTACTAGTTGTAGCGCTTGTTCACTAACTCTTGGATCTCGCACGATATCGGTGAAATCAATTGCTACATCTAATTTTAGGCGCTCACCCAGTGCTAGAAGGTCATCTTCTACACCATCTGCATGGGCTGGATCTAATTGAATAAGGACAGTAAGAATGAGTCTTCCGCGGATAACTACCTGCTCCATATCTAAAACAGTTAAAGCAAAGGGGGAGAGAGCTTCAAAGAGCGACTGAGTGACCCCTGGGGCATCTGCTCCAGAAAGAAGAATAAGAGCAGTAAAGGTCGGGTCGGGTAAAACTTCCGTATTCATATGCGCATTTTAGGGTGTTTGGGCGATAAGGCGGGTATCTTTCACTCTCGTGAGCCGAATACTTCAATGCGACCAAGTAACTGTTACTCGAGGCAACAAAAAAATACTTGGACCCCTCAGTCTTACAATTCAAGAAGGCGAGCGTTGGGTCGTACTTGGGCCAAACGGGGCAGGGAAAACTACTTTTTTTCAACTTGCCGGCACGCAGATGCATCCCACAACTGGCCACATTGAAATTCTTGGAGAAATGTTAGGCAAGGTCGATGTCTTTGAACTTCGCCCGCGCATTGGCCTGATGACCAATAACATTTTGGACAACATCCCCTTTGATGAGAGCGTGATGAATGTCGTTCTTACCTCGGCATATGCAATCTACGGAAGATGGTCTGAGCAATATGACTTATGGGATGAATCTCGAGCCATGGGGCTGCTCACCACCCTTGGCGTGCGTGATCTTGCCGAACGAATTTTTGGTACGTTAAGTGATGGCGAAAAAAAGAGAGCCCTGATTGCCCGCGCACTCATGCCCAATCCAGAATTGCTTTTATTAGATGAGCCTGCAGCCGGTTTAGATTTAGGCGGTAGGGAGGATTTGTTAAAGAGGCTTACCGCTTTGGCACACGATCCACTCGCTCCGGCAACCATAATTGTGACCCACCATATTGAAGAAATACCTATCGGCACCACTCATGCTTTGTTGCTTGCCGATGGTGAAACTATCGCGCAAGGAACAATCGAAACTGTCTTAACATCAGAAAATTTGACACAAGCGTATGCAATTCCAGTAGCAGTTAATAATGAAATGGGTCGCTATTTTGCTAGAGCTCTTTAGCTCTATTCCGGAAGCGTGGAAAGTAAGGCTTGAGAATCAGAGAGAAAATCTAGCCAATTTATCGCGCGTATTAAATGCAACGTCATATCTGCCATCAGCTAGTTCAATTTTTGCCGCACTCGAACTTCCGCCCGAGTCTGTAAGGGTAATTCTTCTTGGACAAGATCCATATCCCAATCCACTGCACGCCATGGGCATGGCGTTCTCGGTCCCAGCACAAGTCAAGGTACTTCCCGCCTCGTTAAGAAATATTTTCACAGAACTTAAAGAAGACCTTAGCGTCATCAATACTTGCGGAGACCTAACATCATGGAGAGACCAAGGCGTACTCCTACTAAATACCGTACTCACCACTTCTCCTGGAGAGTCTGATGCGCACGCTAATCTTGGTTGGGAGACCTTCACAAAGGAAATTATCGAGATCGTAAGTGAAAATGATGCCATTGCAATTTTATGGGGGAGAAAAGCAGAGAAGTTTGCTCATAATTTTGCTCCGCACAAGGTTCTATCTTCAGCTCATCCCAGTCCATTGAGCGCATACCGTGGATTTTTTGGCAGTAAACCATTTTCGCGAGTTAATTCACTTTTACTAAAAGAGGGAGATTCTCCGATTATTTGGCAAATTGATGAACAATAGAGAAAGCCACGGCGACAGAATTACCGATTAAAAGTGCAAATAATGCGGTACCGACTCCGGCTCGACCCCCCAGAAGTATTCCAATAGTTAAAGCAATTAATTCAATACAAAGGCGTACCCGACCAACTCGAATATGTGTTCTCTTATGAATTGCAGTCATCAAACCATCGCGAGGTCCAGGACCAAGTCCACACGTTATGTAAAGAGCGGAAGCGAGGCCGACCATTCCGATTCCCATGAGGACCATGAAGAGAGAGAGGAATAAGTTGGAATGTACGAGTGGAATAAAGGAAACTCCAATTTGAAGAAAGATAGCTATAACAAAGATATTTGCAACCGTTCCAAAACCGGGACGTTCGCCCAGCGGAATCCAAAAAGCTAGCACTGCGCCACTTATGAGAAAGGTAGCGCCACCGATACTAAGTGGTGTGTGATTTGCAAGGCCTTGAGCTAGAACCGTCCAAGGAGAGTTTCCGATATTGGACTGAACTAAAAAAGCATCACCTAGACCAAAAATGGCCAATCCGCCGATGAGTATCGCAACTCGACTTAAGGAGAGATCCCAACGACTTTTTGCAGTCCACCAAACCTGCGGGACAGTTTTATGCGGAGTAAGAATGGAGAGAAATCGCCCTACGGACTTACGCGGCTCACTCACTGTTAGAGTCTACCCATGTTTCGTGGCCTAGGTACTGTCATCAACGTCGTTGCAATAGCGGCGGGAGCAACAGTTGGAATGTTGACCGGGGGGCGTCTCAAGGAGAGAACGAAATCCATCGTTACCGATGTTCTTGGTTGTGTAACTTTTTTGGCGGCCGCAGATGCAGCTTCAAGTTTATGGAGCCCCACTTTTATTCAATCCGTACCGCGTGGCTGGGCTCTCTTAGGTACTCTCTTCGCGCTGGTTATAGGCGCGATAATTGGCTCTTTTTTCAGAATCCAAGATCGCCTTGAAGGTTTTGGGGAATTTCTTCGCAAAAAGTTTGGTGGCAGTGACGAGAAGTCTTTTATCTCAGGTTTTATGGCGGCTACCTTGCTTTTCGGCGTTGGCCCACTAGCAATATTGGGCAGTGTTAGTGATGGCATGGGTACTGGAATTACTCAACTCGTTTTAAAGAGCACGCTAGATTTCTTTGCAGCAATCGCCTTCGCTTCTAGTTTTGGAATTGGCGTCGTCGCCTCCATTATTCCGGTGGCAATCTACCAAGGCCTCTGGACACTCATCGGCTTATCACTAGGAAATATCATGACTGGATACCAAGTTGATGCCATGAATGTTGCTGGTGGAGTTTTGCTGTTTGGCATTTCATTGAGGCTCTTAAACATAAAGCAGATGAGAGTGGGAGATTTGCTTCCCGCACTGTTTATTGCACCTTTAATCGCCTTGACAGCGCATCAGTTCATCTAAATTTTAAAGATATAGGCGTTTAAAGTGTTGTCGCATCAATAACAAAACGGTATTTAACATCACTTGCAATTGTCCGCTTATAAGCCGTGTTTATGTAGTCGGCGTTAATTACCTCGACATCACTTGTGATTCCATGTTCACCACAAAAGTTCAACATTTCTTGTAGCTCAGGCATGCCACCAATCATGGATCCAGAGATTGACCGTCTAGCCGGCAGCAAAACATTACCTTCAAGCGCGTAGGGCTTTCCTGGCAATCCAATCAAAACCAGAGTGCCATCCAATTTCAAAGCTCGAAGGTATGGATGTAGATCCATATCCGCAGAGACTGTATTTAGGATTAGATCAAAAGAACTCTTCAGTCCATCAAGGACTGCTGGTTTTGAGGTCAACACAAAATGATGGGCCCCCATGCGCCGAGCATCCTCTTCCTTATGGCTTGAATGTGAAAAGACCGTAACTTCGGCTCCCATCGCGACCGCAAATTTCACTCCCATATGTCCTAAGCCGCCCAGACCTATGACTCCTACTTTCTTGCCGGGTCCTGCGTTCCAATGGCGCAACGGGGAGTACAAGGTGATGCCAGCACACATCAATGGTGCTACCCCTGGAAGAGATAAATTTTCTGGAATATGAACCGCGTAGTCAGCATCGATAACAAATTGGGATGAGTATCCGCCACGTGTTTGTGAGACGCCATCTCGTTCATAGCCGTTGTAAGTACCAGTCATTCCTTCAACGCAATAGTTTTGAAGCCCACGCTTGCAATTCTCGCAATTACGACATGAATCGACAAAAACTCCAACGCCAATTAAATCCCCGACAGAAAAATTCGAAACCGCACCGCCTATTTCGGTCACGACTCCAACGACCTCATGGCCTGGAACTAGGGGAGTAAGTACAGGACCCCACTCAGCCTCAACTGTATGAATATCGGAATGACAGATTCCTGAATAGCTGACCTTGAGCTGAACGTCATTTGGGCGTAAATCCCGTCGTTCGAAGGTAAATGGAACGAGCGGTCCCTTTGCTTCCATTGCTGCATATGCTTTAGCTGTTATTCCCATGGTTTACTCCAATATTTTTGATTTACTATTACTTAAAATTTGATAAAAATTCATTTGAAACCGAGTTAAAGATTTTGAAATGGCAATGGTTGATTATCCGCCGCTTTAGCAGCGCGTGAGGTTACTTTACGCATGTGATGTCTGCGACATAGAACTTCATAGGCGACACTATCTTGAGCCTTCGTGTCTCCAACGACAACTTGCTCACCAACTGTGACCATCTCACCATTTACAACTCTTGCATTGTGAGTGGCTCTGGAACCACACCAGCAAAGTGCTTCCACTTGTAATGTGAGGACGCGATCAGCTAATTCAACAAGTCGCGCCGATCCAGGAAAGAGCTTGGTTCTAAAGTCAGTCAGGATGCCAAAAGCAAAGACGTCAATTCCTAAACCGTCGACCACTTGCGCAAGTTGTTCAATATGTTCAGGTTCAAAAAACTGGGTCTCATCGCTAATAATAAAATCGATCCGCTCGCCCTGCGAGAGGCGATCTACAACAAGCTTGTGCAGATCCATTTCTGGGTCTACTTCGATCGCGTTGCTTTTGAGTCCCAGTCTGCTGGTGATTACCCCGCGACCACCACGATCTTTATTAGTGAAAATTAAACCTGTTCGGCCTCGGCTCTGATGGTTATACGCAGTTTGAAGCGCCAAAGTCGATTTTCCAGAATCCATCGTTCCGCAGTAATAGATGAGTTCGGCCATGCGGGTATCTTTCCATTATTTTGAAGGAATTTTTACATAACTGGCGATTAAGCTAAAGAATTCAGATAAATACAGATTATCAAATGGTGTCCGAGAGGGGACTTGAACCCCTAATCCCTTGCGGGAACTAACACCTCAAGCTAGCGCGTCTGCCAATTCCGCCACCCGGACAAGAGGCTAAAGGTATCAAGCCTTCTGGCTGTGAGGAAATTGAACATTTTTTTCCTTCACACACCCTGCTTTGGGGTGCGACTGGCTCATACAGTGGCAGGATTGCGGCATGAGCAACCCACAACACATGAGTTCTGAACAGATGATCAGTATGGAAGATGACTGTGTGCAGATTCTTCAAGAGATGATTCGCATCCCGAGCGTTAACTTTGGCGAGGGAAAGGGTGATGAACGCGCCGTAGCCCAATACGTAGCTGACAAGTTATCTGAAGTTGGTATTGAAAGTGAATTGATTGTTGCAGCAGAAAATCGCGTCAGTGTTGTGGCTCGTATTTCTGGTTCTGATACTTCACGACCTGGGCTTGTTGTACATGGGCACATCGATACGGTTCCCGCTGATCCAGTCGACTGGAGCATCGATCCGTGGTCAGGTGATATCAAAGACGGATTTATCTGGGGTCGTGGCGCCGTCGATATGAAAGATGGTTGCGCCCAATTTCTTGCACTCGCACGTGGATGGAAAAAGTATGGATATGTTCCTCCAAGAAATATTCTCCTAATATTTTTTGCCGACGAAGAAGCGGGAGGGTTATTCGGCTCTCGATGGATGATTAAGAACCGCCCAGATATCTTTGAAGGGTACACAGAAGCAATCTCTGAGGTCGGTGGTTTCTCTGTAACTATTTCTGGCGGCCATCGCTTGTACTGGGTGCAGACAGCTGAAAAAGGTCTAGCCTGGATGAAATTGACGGCAAAAGGAACTGCTGGACACGGCTCGTTTATCAACAAAGACAATCCGGTTACGAAGTTGGCAAGAGCGATAACTCGTATAGGCCAGCACGAGTGGCCAATTCGCGAAACTAAGACTGGCGCTAAGTTTTGGGGGAAAGTTGCTGAATTAGTTGGCGAAAAATATGACCCAAGTAATCCAAGGCCGCTGGAGAAACATATTGGTGGCGCTGCTCGCATGATGGGCGCAACGGTTCAAA
>CAILYP010000047.1:0-5380 GCA_903838475.1 uncultured Actinomycetes bacterium
AGGTAGCAGCGTTCAAGAAAGCTCAGCGTATTCCAGATGATTCCGAAATTATCTTTGCTCAACTCCTTGGCGGGTATGACGCCAAGCATGAGAGTCCAGACTTTGGTCGAAACCGAGCCCTGATTTTTAGCTACAACTTAGGTAAAAATCTTCCTGATCTATTTGCAAATTCCGCGATGGATGTTGGAAGCAGTTCAGCGCTTAACACCAATGAAGTTGCACTTCGACTTACCTTTACCGTCAAGATTAAATAATTTCTTAAAGTCCCACAACGCCTAAAATTGAACCAAGGAATGGAACGACTGCAATTAATTTTCCGTAGATTTGACTTGGCTTTACCCGAACTAATTTAGCGCCGACTTGAATATCTGCCGTAGTTGGTGTCTGTGCGCGGACCAGAGCAAGAACCGGACTCTTTGCCGGTTTATCAACACTTGCAATTACCTTTGCGCCAACTGAAAAACTATTCGCCTTGTGATAAATAACTATGCCAGAGCTTGCAGAACCCAGCGCATTGCTCATGCCATCTTTAGTATGGCCAACTCGAAATCCTGAGAGAAATAGCCCAAGCACAATTGCTACTACGAGCAACCAGATCGAACGTTTAGACAAATTCACCCTAGAAGTTTACCCGAAGGTTTCGCAAGTCACCCTCTCATTTGAAGGTATTGGCCCAAATTTTTTTCAGTTAAACGTTCTTTCGTGTACCTGTCCGTACATCTTTAGGCCGAGATTTTGCTACGTTTGCCGCAGCTTCCTGGCTTATGCGCTCAATCCACTGGTTGATATTCAACTCAGACGTCGATTCAACAGGAGCTAACTCCTTTGATTTCGCCATAGTTGCCTTAGCGGACTCGGTAAATTTCCCAAAAATTTGTGAGACTTTTGGCAGATTCATGTCGAACTTAATTTTAGGTAGGCGAATTTTCTGCTTGCCAATTGAAATTTCAGTTCCATTTTTTACTGGTTTGACTGGTTTTACTGATTCCTCAGTTAATTCACTTTGGCCACTGCTCATGCCCAGCATCAATCGACTGGTGCGCGAATCTGGTCTGCCGGTTCCACGCCAAGTTGCTACCTCAATCACGGCCCCAGGAGTCATCTCTCCGATAACCAACTTCTGGCCATCGGGTAGATCGATCACAAGAGGTGTCTGTGATACTGGAAGTGGAATCTTTGAAACCACGGGCGTGGACTTTGATTCATCTTTTTTAGCCATTTTAGTTATCTCCTTTGATCATAAAAATTCAACTCCGACTTTGCTATCTAGCTCTGAAACTTTGATAGAAGATAACGTTGGCGTACAGATCCCATCAGCTGGAAATGAAACAACATTTGTAGCACTGCCCGTGAAGGAATTCGGAAGTGCGGCTACTGTGCAATCAATATTAGAGGGTGCGGTTGTGTTTAAGTGCACTTTGAGCGCGTGACCCGCGCAAGCTGCGGCAATATTACTTACTTTGATGGAATCCAAATAGAAAATCCCAGCAGTAAATTTTTGGGTCATGGAAACGTTTATTTCTGAATCACAACTATCAACCAGCGCTATTCCGCCACCAAAACCAACCATTGAAACCGTTCCCGCTGGACCAGCAGGTCCGGGCGCGCCAGGTGAACCAGCGGCACCAGGTTGTCCAGGTGAACCAGCAGCACCAGGTTGTCCAGGTGAACCAGCAGCACCGGGTTGTCCAGGTTGTCCCATTAATCCTGGTGCACCTGGCATTCCGTCAATTCCATTTAAACCACTAAAACCATTTATTCCGGCAATTCCTGCAGCGCCTGGTTGACCACCAGGACCCACTAGTAAACCAAGAATTTGATTAACGTTTGTTGATGCTACCGAGCTATTACCTAGGAAAAAGTTTCCAATACCAACAGGCGTTGCACCAGTACCGATTGAAACACCAATACGGGTGATAACTAAAAATGTAATAAAGAAGATCATTTTTTTCATACCGCCACCTGCTCGCGATTAGAGGTGTCAATAATTGCACTTAAGAAGCCATGGATAAAAAGGACCAGTGCGGAGTAAAGGATGAAGAATTTACCTTTTTGATTGACATCAAAGGGCATGTCCGAGACCTGTATAAATATAGAAAAAGTCAGAACGCAGAGAATCAAGCCTTCAAGGAGGATATTTCGCTGCAACTTTCCAAAAAATTCAATTTTCGGAGAATCAAAACGAATGATCAGGAGGCTGATTGGGACCGCCATCATTATGCCCACAATAAGAGCAAAACCAAGAGACTGCGTCCAAACATAAATTGTGCCAATGAAGTACAACGCTGCGAATCCAACTGTGCGTGGCGAAACAACTCGAGGAAGTGTCAGAACTCGAACTTGGTAGTTCTCGCCAGTCAAGTGCAGATCACGCAAGACATATCGCTCGAAATGCATTCTCGCAAAAATTGCTAAGGCAACAAGAGCGGGAATAAGGAGGTTTATTTCTGAAATCGGCCCAACGTGGTTGGCAAAACTATTGGTCAGTAATTCCGAATCAAGAAAAATTAAGCCACCCATGAGGCTTGCGAAGAGATCCGGTAACACTCGCTTTAACGTCGATGAATAATTATCTTTACGGAACATATCTTGATAGAGCGATGAAATAATTCCAGGAACTGCCCAGCCGGCGCCAACTGCAAAGAGTGACATAACCGAACTAACACTTGTCACATTTCCCACTATTGTTTGGACAAATGCAAAACCGATAGCAGCTGTGAAGCCCGAATAAGGATCAATTACGCCAATCAGCGCAGTCACGAAAAAGAGTGCTACAGAAACATGTGCTACTCCCCCGACAACTTGTCCGCTCTTAGCAACCAAACTTCCAAGAAGCAGAGAAAATGCTGGTAAAAGTGCCCAGAGAGTTGGTGAAATTTTATGTGCCAATTCACCTTCTCGAATGAGCAGAAACTTAAAGAGAGATTTTTTAATGCTGTCTACGGATTGATTACGTAGTCGATAAAAGGATGCAACAAAGTTGGGCAATTGCGCAGAAGGTGTTGGGCGAAGATACTGAATCTGTTCGTATTTCTTCATGCGCATTATTGATAGCGTTGCGATTAGAAACACTAAAGTTAATAGCAAGATGATCAGCTTGACAGGAATTTGTAGCAAATTATAGGAAATCATATTTACGATGCTTACGCCAGCTACAACCTTCTTAGGAAGGCCAGCTCCGGAAGTTTCAACGGTGTAGATTCCAAGCTTGTAAGTACTTGGGATGTTTACGGAATAGACCACATAGCCATTCGCATTTTGCTTGCTCATATGAAATGCCAGTGGCGCCTGATTTGGTGAGAGCAGCTGAATCTTCCAATTTTCTATCTTGCTATTTCCACCCAAAACAATGTTGTGTTCTTTTCCGCGTTCCCAGGTCAAAATCGGGGTATCGACCGCCAGGGCTGCAGGTGAATTCATGAAAGCAAAAAATCCAAGCAGCGCTGCTGCTATCAGCTTATTCCGCATTTTTCATCGCATCCAGAATTAGCCAGAAGCCAAAGAGGCAAGGAACTATCAAAAATAGTGCCTTTGGGGTCAGTAGATTTCCGATAAAAGGAATAACAAAAATTACAACACCCTTAACATCGGCCATAGTTGGGCGTTGCACATCGGGAAGCTTATTTTGATCACCCTTAACGATGAATCCGATTTTGCCATCTCCACCAACGATACGGTGTGAGATCGTGGCAACTGCGGCGCCATTAAATCTACGTGCGGTGTAAGCGATGATGTCGCCTTTTTCTGGAATACGGTACTTAGGAGTAGTCGTAATAATCACGTCGCCAGGTTTCATGTGCGGTGCCATTGAACCAGTCAAGACGACTCGAGCTTTTGCAACTCCTGAGAAGGAGAGCGCGGAAAAAGAAATTAGGATCAAAGCAAAAATATAGCCCGCATATTTACTTGCTATTCGAAGTTTTGCAAATCTTTCGCCGACTCCAGGATGTCTTTGGACCGGAGGTGCTTCAACAAATAAGGCCGCTTCACTGGGTGTGATTTTTGATCCAGTAATTAACGCGGTGCGCTCACCATCCTTATTCGAGATTGTGAGCAAGATATTGCTATCTTCAAATTTTGATTCCCCTTCAATCCAAACTTGATCGCCACCTGCGCCATCAAATACTTCTGTGCGAGGTGTCACGTTCAACTCCTTGCTTGGTATCAGTTAATGGTTCGGGATTAGTGCGGTTTAGGAAAGGGTTGCTGCGTGAGAAGTAAGGGTTTCGAGACCGAAGGTGTCGTTCTGAGTTTCGATAACGATTTTTCCAACTAAATCAGATTTAATTGGTAAATATGAGAGGTTGGTTGGGATATTGATTGTGAAACCATGTGACCCACCAGTGAATATTCCGCTTGTGACAGTCGCATAAGATGTGCCGAGGTAGCTAGTTCTATCCGCGCTTAAGAGCGCTCCCCTGCTGATGGTTGTAACATTGGCATTTTGGCACTGAGTCGTAGACAAGAATGAAGGACAACCATCGATCCAATAAACTGTTGGATTTGTCACGGATCCAGGAATTACTGATCCGTCAGTGCCGCTTGGTCCAGCAATTACTAATGGGTGATCTGTTCCCTTGTTATCGTATACCGAAACAACAAAGTTGATTCCAGAGCAAGCCGGATCAACATCGCTGACTTGAATTCCACTTAGGTAGAAACTTCCGGCGGCGGCAGATGCTGAAGCATTTGGATCTTCGCTTTGTGCAGCTTCTGCAATATCTTGCGGAGCTGGGTTGCTGTAAGAAGAAATTGGTGTAACGGTAATTGGGTATGAAGCACCCGAACCGCAATAAACAGTTCGTTGAACTCCTTGACCGAATTCGGTGCTTGGTCCGCCGTTGATGGTGATGTTCGCAGCAAGTGTTGAACCAATTCCAAGGACAGCGACTAGAAGACCAATTCCAACCCAAACTTTAACCACGCGTGGACTGCGTGCCGAACGACCCGAGGGACCGTTTAGGTTAAGAATTGACACTTTTTAATCTCCTAGTTGGTTGTGACAGTGGGTTCAACAGAACAATAAAGTATTACTAAGCAACTTCGCCGGATAGTGCTGGCGAGGTCGCAGGGTCAACAGATTCAATTGTGACGTGATCAAATGCGTTGGGATTAAAAACAAACCCAGATTGATCTGGCCAATAAATCTGTGCCGTAGTAACTTTATCGGCAGGGAAGTAAAAAGATCCATCTGGATCACAAGCGTAATTAATTGTGTATGACGCTGCATTGTCGTGGTCTGTAACTCGTCCAATATAAACTGCCGAGCTAAATTTAAGATCGGCTCCGATTGCAGGTCCTGAATATGCGTTGTATGTATCCTTGCATTTAACTAAATCAACACCGCCCCCCACCTTATCCTTGTAAAGTGAAATTTTCA
>CAILYP010000048.1:0-3389 GCA_903838475.1 uncultured Actinomycetes bacterium
AAAGATAATGTCCGCTCAAAATTCACTTTGAAAGAAGCACTTGAGCAACCACGTCGTGCGACTGATCGAATTGTGTTGCCTCCATCTAGTTTCCTTCATGAGCAGGAAAAAATAAATACGCGTTGGCCGCAAGCCGTTAAATACATTAAGGAAAATAAACTTAATGAAGTCTTCGCCGACGGCACCCAAGATTTCGGAATTATTATGCAAGGCGGTCTGTATAACACTGTAATCCGTGCACTTCAGCTTCTTGGGCTCTCTGATGTTTATGGCAATAGTAAGGTCCCGTTGTATATTCTTAACGTCACTTACCCAATTGTTGGCGATGAAGTAATCGAATTTGCTAAGAGTAAGAAATCAGTTCTTCTTGTTGAAGAAGGCCAGCCAGATTACATCGAGCAGAACATTCATGCAGTTCTGCGCCGTGGCGATGTGCCAACTAAATTGCACGGCAAAGATTTCTTGCCACCAGCTGGTGAATATACGCCTGCGGCGGTCGTCAAGGGACTACTTGAATTCTTACGTAAGTACGCTCCGGAATTGATTGATGAAAATAATTTACCTGCACTAGTTCGGCCAAGTGGCGATAAGCCAAACTCGCTGACGACAACGATTCCAGCCGAAGTTGTACATGGTCGACCACCTTCATTTTGTACTGGCTGCCCAGAGCGTCCAATTTTTACGGCGCTCAAACTTGCGGAACGTGAAACAGGGAGCCATCACATAAGTGCAGATATTGGTTGCCATTTATTCTCAATCCTGCCGCCATTTAATATTGGTGCAACAACGATGGGTTACGGACTTGGTACTGCAGGAGCATCGGCACTACATGACTCATCGAGTGAAAAGAAATCTATTAGCTTTATGGGTGATGGTGGTTTCTGGCACAACGGTTTAACTAGCGGCATTGGTAATGCAGTGTTCAACGAAAGCGATGGACTAACAGTTATTGTTGACAATGCCTATAGCGCAGCTACGGGTGGACAAGATCTGCTTTCATCGACTGCTGAAAATAAGATTCGATCAACAAAACATCCTATTGAAGCTGCGGTGCGTGGCATTGGAGTCAAGTGGGTAAAGGCGGTTCATAACACATACCGCGTCTCTGAAATGCGTGACATCATGAAGGGTGCACTCACTTCCAAGGAGAGCGGCCCTAAAGTCATTATCGCGACAAGTGAATGTACGTTAAACAAACAGCGTCGTATCAAACCAGAGATGAATCGTAAGATTAAAGAAGGTAAGCGAGTTGTCCGCGAACGATTTGGGGTAGACCCAGATACCTGCACGGGTGATCACTCCTGTATTCGTATTAGCGGTTGTCCATCGCTGACTATCGCGCCTAATCCAGATCCGATGCGTAAAGACCCGATTGCACAGGTACTTGATACTTGCGTTGGATGTGGACTTTGCGGCGAAGCGGCCCATGCTGCAGTTCTGTGTCCATCTTTCTACCGTACCGAAATTATTAATAATCCTTCGATCTGGGATCGAATGAAGCTCGCTACTCGAAAGGCGATAATTTCGCGCTTACAAAATAGAATCGAATCACGCATGGCAGGGATTTATGTCTAAAACTTTTACTACCCAGACTCGTCCAATCACTATGGCGATATTGGCAATGGGCGGGGAAGGTGGCGGAGTCTTAGCCGATTGGTGTGTCGATATGGCTGAGCGCTCTGGGTACTGGGCACAAACCACCTCGGTTCCAGGCGTTGCGCAGCGAACAGGTACCACTGTTTATTACCTAGAATTTTTTCCCAAGCTCAGCGGTCAAAATCAAGAACCAATTCTTAGCACCATGGCAGCGCCAGGTGAAGTCGATATCGTCATTGCTTCCGAACTTATGGAAGCGGGTCGAGCAGTTCAGCGAGGGTTTGTTTCCCCGGATGTCACCACATTTATTGCATCAACTCACCGCGTTTATTCAATGCAGGAGAAGATGGCAATGGGTGATGGGCGCGTAGATTCGCAGGTACTGATTGATTCTGCTCGCAGCGCTGCGCTAACTTTTATTGCCGCTGATTTTGCCAAAGTGGCCGAAGATGCAGGAAGTGTCATTTCTTCAGCACTTTTTGGCGCGCTTGCTGGAAGTAAAGCGCTACCTTTCAATCGCGAAGAATTTATGGGCGCGATCGAACGTGGCGGTGTGGGAGTAAAAACTTCACTACAAGCTTTTGAGCTTGGATATGCACAAGCTACTTTGGCCTTGAAGCCTCCTTCAAAGGCAGTACCCGTATCTATCGGGCTTAAACCAAAAGATGCGCCGTCTGCAAACCTCAACGCGTTAACACCAGAGGAAGAACTAGCAATCATTAATGACCCAGCTAGCGCTGTTGGTTCAAAATTAAAGAACTTAGCTGCAAGGATTAAGGACGAATTTCCAGAAGCCAGTGCGGTGATGTTAGTAAACGGCATTAAGCGTTGTGCTGATTATCAAGATATTAAATATGCGCAGGTATATCTTGATCGCTTGCTCAGCATTAATAGCGCTGAGGCTCAGTACGGCAACGGCACTGCTCAGGTTTTGAATGAAGCTGCCAGATATACCGCGCTATGGATGACGTATGAAGATACGATTAGAGTCGCGGATTTAAAAACGCGCCGATCACGCTTTGAACGTGTTGGAATAGAAGCAAAAATTAAAGATGAACAGATGATGCAAGTTCGTGAATTCCTTCACCCACAAGCTGAAGAGTTCGCTGATACTTTGCCAACACCCATTGGTAAATGGATCTTACGTACCAAGTGGGTCAATTCCCTCATTGAGACATTTACTAGAGATGGAATTAAGCTTCAAACAACTTCGGTTCATGGTTATCTAACACTTTATTTCATAGCTCGCCTGCGTAAAATTCGCCGCCGCTCTTTGCGCTTTAACCTTGAACAAGGTCGTATTGATGATTGGATTGCGATGATTAATCTCGCAATAGTCAAGAATTATCAACTAGCCTATGAAGTCGCAGAAAGTGCGAACGTAATCAAGGGATATGGCGCCACTCACCACAATGGTTGGGCTAACTTTGAATTGATTATGGAGTATGTAAAATCGAATATGAATAAGGCGGATAATTCAGACTTGGCATCCGCGGTTGCAGGATTGCGCTCAGCAGCTTTAGCTGATGAGAATGGCGCCAAGTTACGCGCCATCCTCGCTGGCTAAATGTTCTAGATTTTTATTAACCTGCTCAGCTTTCGAATGCTTGCGTGATTTGCTCATAGCTCATCGCACTCTTTGCCGCAGCAGCTACTTGCTTGTCACGTTCAATATTGCGCTCGATCTGAACCTTGGCAGAAACGTACTGCTTTGGCCATTTCACATCTTTATAGCCAATTTTTGCAGCTTCAAGCAACGTCCATGCTGGGTTAACTAGATGCATACGAGCAAC
>CAILYP010000049.1:0-12734 GCA_903838475.1 uncultured Actinomycetes bacterium
AGTGGAAAATAATGTCACTTCTTGAAGTTACTAATCTGCACAAGACATTCCGATTGAAAACTAAAGGTAAGGTCTCTGAAAATCACGCTGTAAGTGACGTTTCTTTTTCTATCAATCAAGGTGAAGTATTTGGATTGGTAGGGGAGTCTGGCTCTGGTAAAACTACGATAGCCAATATCTTGATGCAGCTTGAAAGCTCGGATTCCGGAACAATTTTCTTTGAAGGGAAGGAAATGAACACATTCCCATATGGGGATGTGCAAATTGTTTTCCAGGATCCTCGCTCTTCTCTTGATCCTCGCATGAGTATCCGCCAAATTATTAGTGAGCCAACCCAGCGACTTATAGCTAAGCGTAGAAATGAATTGGCAAGTGAAGAACGATTAGTAGAAATTATGCAGTCTGTGGGACTTCGTCCTGAGCACTTGGATCGTAAGCCTCACCAATTTAGCGGTGGCCAACGTCAGAGAATTGCGATTGCTCGCGCACTGATTACAAAGCCCAAGTTAGTTGTTCTTGATGAACCAACATCAGCTCTAGATATATCCGTCCAGGCTCAAGTCATTAATTTGCTTAAGAAATTGCAACGCGATAACGGCTTAACCTATCTTTTCATCTCTCACAACATGGGCGTTGTAAAGTATCTCTGTGATCGAGTTGGAGTCTTAAACAAAGGCGTCCTTGTAGAAGTGGGCACTAATGCTGAGATTTTCTCTGCGGCGACCCATGAATACACCAAGAAGTTACTTGCTTCAGTTCCGACTATGCATGGGAGGTTGTTATGAAGATTCTCATTTCAGTTGATATGGAGGGCGTTACCGGGGTCACTTGCCCTGATGATGTACGTCCGAATACTCCGGGTTGGTCGCATTTTCGAAACATCATGACTGATGAAGCAAACGCAGCTGTCGAGGGATTCTTGCAAGGCGGTGCTACCGAATTTCTAGTCAATGATTCACACTCGAGCATGCGTAATTTGCAGATTGATCGTCTACATCCAAAAGCAACACTTCTATCGGGTAGACACAAGCAATATTCCATGATGGAAGGAATTGATTCCGGAGTGGACGCCGTAGCTTTCGTTGGATATCACACGGGCGCCGGAAAGCAAGGAATTCTCTCGCATACCTATCTTGGAAATACTTACACCGGTGTTTGGCTCAACGATTTTGAGTGCAGCGAGGGATACCTTAATTCTCTTCTCGCAGCTGAATTTGGAGCACCGATAGTTCTTGTCACTGGTGATGATTTAACTGTAGCTGAAACTAAACGCTATGTTCCTGATGTTTACGGTGTTGCTGTAAAGACGTGCGTAGATCGATACTCTGCAATTTGTCTCCCACCTGAGGTCACGATGAGAGCTATTACAGCCGCTGCTAAGGCATCAATTGCAAATATAAAGAAGCCCGCGGCGCCAACGGGTCCATTTACTTTTCGAATCCAATTTGATTCAACGCAACCAGTGATCGCGGCAACTGCTATCCCATTTGTGAAGAAAACAGGAGAGCGTGAAGTTTCTTTTACACTTCCCACCATCACAGATGGCCACCGTGCATTTGGTGCAGTATCAACCCTCGTTAAGGCCAGCATGGAAGAGGTCTACGGCTGATACTTTCAGCACTTGAAGTTGTAGGGGGGCAAGTGGAGCTAGCCAAATTTCAATCTGAAGGCTCATCTTTTCTCCATGTTGCAACCATTTAAGATGTGAATTATTAAAACTTTCTAGCAATTCATATTTGCCTGAAAGCGCTCCAGTCTCAATCAGTGCTTTTGAAATCTGATTTGTGCGAAATTCGCGTGGATAATCTAAATCCATGTTGACGGCAAAGTATGCGTTAGTAGTTGCTTCATCCCAGGCGCTGATGATCTCGATAACTTTACTTCTTATAAATTCTAATTCAGGAGTAATGGAAAGTTCTTTTCTTGGAAGAGTTGCCAGGACCTCTCGCAACGCAGGCAAAGTTGCTTCTACTGGATCTGTGTAGCGCCCATTTGCAAGAGCAAAAATTGATACGCCACTTTCACAGTGCCATGCCATGTGACTTCCGAACCCAGGATAACCACCCGTATGTCCAGCTATTTTTCCAAGTTCAAAGTTCTCTTCAACTCGGAGTCCGAATCCATAACCATGTGGTCCTTTATATTCGGAAGGCTTTTTACTTCCCCGAGCCACAGGTCCGGATTGAGAAATATTTTGCATTTCTCGTCGTGAAGATTTCTTTAGGGGGCCAAGCTCTGGTTCAGCTGGGTTGAAAGCCGATGATAGGTAGTGACTCCAAGCAACCAGATCATCAAGTGTTGTTATCACACCGCCAATGGATGAAAACGCTCCTGGTCCCTGATGTGGCTCTTCGACCCATTGATCTAGCTTGACGTATCCCGTAGCAATCTCACGTGATTCGGTGAAATCAAAGGTTGTCTTGCGTAGTCCCAGCGCAAAGAAGATTTCCTGCGTGACATATTCAACATAACTCATCTTGCTTATATTAGAAATAATTCGAGCAAGTAGTGCGTATCCAAGGTTTGAATACTCGAACCTAGTGCCAGGACGTGAATCAAACCTGAAGCCAGAGTTCATCAACTCTAAAAACTCGGCATCTGAAATTGATTCAACGCGATCGGCCCATTCATTGTCAGTTGGGAACCCCGCGCTCATGGTCAGTAAATGCCTGACGGTTACTTCAAAAACTTCAATTTGCTGAGGATAAAGATCCGGAATGTATGTCACGAATGGAGCATCGAGATTGATTAGTCCGCGATCACGAAGCTTAAGGATAGCCATCGCAGTAAAGCTTTTAGTTAATGAAGCAACTCTAAATGAAGTGGTACGTGTGCAAGCTTCTTTGCCAATTGTTGCTTCGCCAATGGCCTTCCAATGAAAGAGTTCGCCACGCACAGCTAGGCCGTAGACGAGTCCTGGAGTTCTGCCTTGTGCAAAAAAATCTTGTAGTCGTAAGTCGAGTTTGGAAAGTACGTCTGGAGAAATATAGTTTTTCATCGTAATCTACATAAACTTTATGATTGAAATCGCGCCTATAACAAAGCAATAAATTGCAAATGGATACATCGTGCGCGTCTTAAACCAACGAACCAGAAATTGGACCGAGAAATATGTAGCGACAAAAGAAACGGCTGCTCCAACAAACATCTGTGGCCGCATTGAGGCGTACTGCGAAGAGAGTGCTTCTGGAACTTTATACACGGCGGCTGCCAAGATAACTGGGAGGGCGGCCAGAAATGCAAAATCTGATGCCACCGAGTGTGAGAGTCGGCGCAATAAACCGACAGATGTTGTCACTCCAAAGCGGCTAATTCCGGCAAATAAAGCTAGTGACTCACCAAGACCAATTGTGATGGCAACCTTGGGCGTAATGTGCTCGGTGATTTCGTGGTTTGCTGTGCCCACAATCGGATCTTGCTTACGACGACTCAAACGTTCTGCCGTAAACAGTATTGCGCCATTAATGGTAAGAAAGATGGATGCGGCTAATGGTTTTGCAAAGAGCACGCGTAGATCATGTTCGAAAACTAAACCAATGACACCAACTGGAAGAGTGGCGATGACGAGCAGCCAAAAGACCCTACCCGCTTCTGTTTTACGTTTCTTTGCAGAGCCAAGTCCGGCAGCTATCAGTTCGACCCATCGCTTGCGAAAGACCCAAAAAAGTGCGAGCGCTGATGCAAAGTGGAGAAAGACAGTAAAAGGAAGATAAGGGGATTCTGCATTAGAGGTGAATGTGCTCCACGATCCACCAATCCATGCTGGCAGTAGAACCGCGTGTCCCAAGCTAGAAACGGGGAAGAGTTCGGTGATGCCTTGAACAAAACCAGTCAAAATCGCTTGGAAGTAGGTAATCGTCATGCGCAAAGGGTAACGCTCGCACGCTTAAAAGTAGTTAACAACCGCGTAACACAGATGGGTAAGGATGGGCCCTATGAGTGAAGATATAAGCCGCCAAGAAGATTTCGTCCTTCGCACGCTAGAGGAGCGCAATATTCGTTTCGTACGTCTCTGGTTTACCGACGTTCTTGGATTCCTCAAATCTGTAGCCACAGCGCCAGCAGAACTTGAAGGCGCGTTTGCTGAAGGTATTGGCTTTGATGGATCGGCAATTGAAGGTTATGCCCGCCTAACTGAGTCAGATATGTTGGCAAAGCCCGATGCTTCTACATTCTCTGTTTTGCCATGGCGCACTCAGTTGCCAGGCGCTGCTCGAATGATTTGCGATATCACTTTGCCCGATGGCACCCCATCTCCATCAGATCCTCGAAACGTTTTAAAGCGCGTTCTCAATCATGCCGCAGAGATGGGATACACCTGTTACACCCATCCGGAAATGGAATTTTTCTTATTTAAAAATGCTCCTGAGGTAGGAGTAGCGCCGATCCCAGTTGATCAGGGTGGTTACTTCGATCAGACGCCAGCCACTGTTGGAAATGATTTTCGTCGCAACGCCATCACCATGCTTGAGGCAATGGGTGTTTCAGTGGAGTTCTCACATCACGAAGGTGCACCTGGGCAACAGGAAATCGATCTTCGATACGCAGATGCTCTTTCTACTGCCGACAACATCATGACCTTTAGGCATGTCATCAAAGAAGTTGCGCTAGACCAAGGATTTCATGCTTCATTTATGCCAAAGCCTTTTACCGAACATCCCGGCAGCGGAATGCATACTCACTTCTCGCTATTTCGCGATGAAGCAAATGCCTTTCATCAAGATGGAGTTCCATTTTCACTTTCACCAATCGGGCGACAATTTATTGCCGGCATCATGAAGCATGCTCGTGAATTTACTTTGATTACTAATCAATGGGTTAATTCATATAAACGCATCCATGGTGGGGGAGAAGCACCTGCCGCGGTCACGTGGGGAACAAATTCTCGTAGCGCGCTCGTACGTATTCCGGCTTACAAACCGTTAAAGGAGAACAGCACACGTATCGAAGTGCGCTCGCTGGATTCTGCGTGCAATCCTTACTTAGCTTTTGCAGTGATTTTGGCTGCGGGGCTAAAAGGAATTGAAGGTAAGTATGAACTTATTGATTCAGATGGCAGCGTGCCACTTCCAGCAAACTTGGATGAAGCGATTGCCGCGATGGAATCTAGCGCTCTTGTGCGTGAAACATTGGGCGAAGATGTCTTTGAATACGTGCTTCGCAACAAGAAAGCGGAGTGGCAGGAATACCGCAAGCAGGTTTCTGCCTACGAATTAGATCGCTATTTGCCCATCCTTTAATCCCTGTTATCCTTACGGCATGCGTCAGAGCTTGCTACTTATCTGCCGTGGCGGGGCCAAATAACCGGTCCCCTCGCCGCGGGAGTTTTGCGTACCGGTAGGAAAGAAATAACCGGCCCAAAATTTCGCAGAAAGTAGGAGTAAAAATGAATTTTCCAAAGCAACAACCCTCGACAATGCCGATTCATCGCTATGCGCCATTTATCCCTGTTGATTTAGTGGATCGCACCTGGCCAACAAAACAAATCACAAGCGCGCCACAGTGGTGCTCAGTAGACCTTCGTGACGGAAACCAAGCACTTATTGATCCTATGGATCCACATCGTAAATTAACGATGTTCAAGCTATTAGTTGATATGGGCTACAAAGAGATTGAAGTTGGGTTTCCATCAGCTTCGCAAATGGATTTCGATTTTGTTCGTAAAATCATCGAAGAAGGTTTAATTCCCGATGATGTAACGATTCAGGTACTTACTCAGGCTCGCGAATCTTTGATTCGACGCACCTATGAATCCATCAAAGGCGCAAAGAGCGCTGTCGTTCACCTTTACAACAGTACTTCTACGCTTCAACGCCGAGTCGTTTTTGGGCTAGATAAAGATGGTATTAAAAAGATTGCAACCGAAGGCGCCGAGCTTTGCCTTCGCTTAACTGACACAGTTCCAGGGACGCTTGTCTCATTTGAGTATTCACCTGAGTCTTATACCGGCACCGAACTTGAGTACGCGCTTGAAGTATGTGATGCGGTCAACGATATCTGGCGCCCAACTCCTGAGTGGAAGACAATCATGAATCTTCCAGCTACGGTCGAGATGGCAACACCGAATGTCTATGCCGATTCTATTGAATGGATGCATCGCAATCTTAAGTATCGCGATTCAATCATTCTCTCTCTTCACCCACATAATGATCGTGGAACTGGTGTTGCTGCAGCCGAGC
This sequence comes from uncultured Actinomycetes bacterium, assembly GCA_903838475.1. GTDB lineage: Bacteria > Actinomycetota > Actinomycetes > Nanopelagicales > Nanopelagicaceae > PALSA-747. The sequence goes on from CAILYP010000049.1 coordinate 6,180, forward strand.
TTGGATATTTAGCTGGCGCAGATCGCATCGAAGGAACGTTATTTGGCAATGGTGAGCGCACTGGCAATGTTTGCTTGGTAACTCTTGGATTAAATATGTTTAGCCAAGGTGTGGATCCACACATTGATTTTTCTGATATCGAGGAGGTGCGCCGCACCGTTGAATACTGCAACCAACTTCGCGTACCTGAACGTCATCCCTATGGCGGAGATCTTGTCTTCACTGCATTTTCTGGTTCACACCAAGATGCAATCAAGAAGGGCTTTGAGCACCTCGAGCGTGATGCAAAAGCTGCAGGAGTACATGTTAAAGATCAAACATGGGCAGTTCCTTATCTTCCGATTGACCCACTAGATATTGGGCGCTCCTATGAGGCAGTAATTCGCGTGAATTCACAATCAGGTAAAGGCGGAGTTGCCTATCTGATGAAGACCGAACACCATTTAGATCTACCGCGTCGCTTGCAGATTGAATTTAGCCAAGTTGTGCAAGCAAAGACAGATGCCGATGGCGGAGAAGTTTTGCCTGCTGAGCTATGGAAGATTTTTGAGGATGAATACCTGCCATCGAAGACCAACCAATGGGGTCGCTATAAGCTAAATGGTCTAGCTCAATCGGGACATATGGATGAAGATGTAAAGCTTGAAGTAGAACTTTCAGATAGTGGCAAAATTCAGAAATTAGTTGGCACTGGAAATGGTCCTATCGCAGCATTCATAGCTATCTTGAATGATTACTCACCAGATATGCCAATTCGTGTTTTGGATTATTACGAGCATGCACTTTCAGCTGGCGGCGATGCAAAAGCGGCTGCCTATCTTGAGTGCGAAGTTGGTGGCAAGACTTTCTGGGGCGTGGGTATCGACCCTTCCACAACGACTGCTTCACTAAAGGCGGTCGTGTCGGCCGTTAATAGAGGGCTACGAATGGAATCTCCCGCTACGGTCTGACCGTGGCCACCTATCGCGATCAAGCAATCGTCTTGCGCACCCAAAAGTTGGGCGAGGCCGATCGCATCATTACCCTCTTTACTCGAGAGCATGGCCGAATTAAGGCTGTTGCAAAAGGTGTGCGCCGAACTAAATCCAGGTGGGGCGCTAAGTTAGAGCCAACGTCGCATGTCGACCTTCAGCTTTATACGGGTAAGTCGCTAGACACTGTGACACAGGCCGTTTCGATTGAACACTTTGGCGATCGACTTTCTGAGGACTATCAGAAGTGGACAATTGCTAACGCGATTTTAGAAGCGGCAGAACGCTTTACTACACATGAGCATGAGCCCGCTTTGCAGCAATACCTTTTACTCGTTGGTGCGTTAAAAGCTCTAGCGTATGGAACCTATGACTCATCGCTGATTCTGGATGCCTTCTTATTGCGCTCCCTTGCAGTTGCAGGTTATGCACCAGCGCTTGTTAATTGTTCAGTTTGTGATGAACCCGGACCCCACCGATATTTCTCACTCGTGGGAGGTGGCTTAGTCTGTGATTCATGTAAACCTTCAGCAGCTGCAACACCATCGGTTGAGACGCTGGCCTTAATGCAACAACTTCTTTCTAGTGATTGGGATTTAGCTGTGGTGTCAGAACTTCGACATCAACGCGAAGCATCAGGACTTATTGCCGCATATTTGCAGTGGCATCTTGAACGAGGATTGCGAAGTCTGCCCTTGGTTGAAAGAACGATTTCTGAAAGACTGAGTACATGAGTAGCGCAATCCCGCATCACGTTGCAGTGGTCATGGATGGCAATGGTCGCTGGGCAAAACAACGAGGTCTTCCTCGAACGGCAGGCCATGAAGCAGGTGAGGCTGCACTTTTTGATGTTATTGAAGGTGCAATCGAGTATGGCGTGAAGGAACTGAGTGCGTATGCATTTAGTACCGAGAACTGGAAACGAAGCCCAGAAGAAGTGAAATTCCTGATGGGATTTAATCGCGATGTTATCCGCAGGCGACGTGATGAGATGCACCAGATGGGCGTACGTATTCGCTGGGTCGGTAAAGAGAAAAAATTATGGAAAAGCGTTCGAGATGAATTGTTAGAAGCCGAAGAGTTGACGAAAAAAAATAAGAAGTTCACGCTAAATATGTGCGTTAACTATGGGGGCCGCGCAGAAATTGTGGATGCCACAACCAAGTTGGCTGAAGATATTGCGAAGAGAAGAATTAAGCCAGATCAGATAACGGAAAAGCTATTCGCTAAGTATTTGTATAACCCAGGCATGAGTGATGTGGATCTATTTCTGCGCTCATCGGGGGAGCAGCGCACTTCAAACTTTCTACCGTGGCAGAGTGTTTATGCTGAGATGGTTTTTATGAATGTTTTGTGGCCAGATGTCACTCGCAAGACCCTCAAAGAAGCGATTGACATTTATGCCGAAAGAGAAAGACGCTTCGGTAAAGCGTAAACTAATTATTAAAGTAGCGTGACTACACCAAACATAATCGCTACACCAGCAAGGGTAGTTATCATCGTAACTTTAGATGGATGATTAGAATGCGCTTCCGGCAAAATATGAGAAGTCGCGATATAAATAATGATTCCAGAAAATAGCGCTAGATAGATTGCAAGCCAGGCCGGAGATGGATGCAAGGACGATCCAAGTGCCGCTCCGCCGATACGTGCTATCGCATCAACGAGAAGTAGATAGATTGCAGCTGTAGTCCAATGGCCAGTTTTCTTGAGCATCGCAACTGTATTGAGTCCATCGCTAAAAGCGTGAACGAGCAAGGCAAAAAAGATTGCAAGGCCAAGTTTATTGCTGACATGGAATGCAACACCTAGCGCAGCACCGTCGAGAAAGACGTGGAGGGCCATAGCCAGTGCGCCAAATCCTCCGGCAATGTTTCCGTAGTGTGAATGATCGTGTTCATAATCTGAATCAGCAGGTTCGTGACCGCCAAAGGATTCCTCGATGAAGTGAAGGGCTAAAAAGCCAACGAGAAATGCAATCGAAACCCCAGCGATTTTTCCATTTGTCATCAGTGAAGCATTTGCAAAGACTTCTGGAAGTAAATCAAAAGCAACCAAACCAAGTAACAATCCCGCTGAAAGTCCAAGAACGAGATGGAAGCGGTCCTTAGATTTGAGCGCAACTAGCCCACCGACTGTGGTGGCGCCCACTGTGACAGCGGCGAGGATGATTGCGAGCATGTATTAAGTGTATCGGGCGTCTATAATTAGCCATCTTGCGACCAGCAAGGACTTTTAGTCAAAAAAGCCGACAGCCAGCCGGGTAGAAAAGAGTAATCATGGCCGCAGATCGTTTAGAAACAATTGTTCAACTCGCCAAACGACGTGGGTTTGTCTACCCGTCCTCAGAAATTTATGGCGGCTTACGCGCATCATGGGATTACGGTCCACTTGGCGTGGAACTAAAAAACAATGTGAAGCGTCAGTGGTGGAAGTACATGGTTCAGGGCCGCGAGGATGTCGTTGGTTTGGACTCGTGCGTGATTCTGGCTCGTGAAGTTTGGCAGGCATCTGGCCACATCGAAACTTTTACAGATCCGCTTACTGAGTGCACCGAATGCCATAAGCGTTATCGCGCTGATCATTTGGAAGAGAGCTATGAAGCAAAGCATGGAAAAGCCCCTGCTTCAATGAGTGAAATCAATTGCCCTAACTGCGGCAACAAAGGAAAATTCACACAACCTAAACAATTTTCTGGGCTGCTCAAGACATATCTTGGCGCAGTAGAAGATGAATCAGGGCTAGCTTATTTGCGTCCAGAAACTGCTCAAGGAATCTTTATCAACTTTGAAAACGTTGCAGCTACTTCTCGCAAGAAGCCACCATTTGGTATTGGCCAAATTGGAAAATCTTTCCGTAATGAAATCACGCCAGGAAATTTCATTTTCCGTACTCGCGAATTTGAACAGATGGAGATGGAATTCTTTGTTGTTCCAGGCACCGACGAGGATTGGCATCAGTATTGGATCGATACTCGGTTGGCTTGGTACAAAGAGCTCGGCATCAACCCAGATCGTTTGCGGTTATTTGAACATCCAAAAGAAAAGTTATCCCATTATTCAAAGCGCACAGTCGATATTGAGTACAAATTTGAATTCAATGGAACTGAGTGGGGCGAACTTGAAGGTATTGCATCGCGTACTGACTTTGATTTGAAAGCGCACTCCAAAGCTTCGGGCAAAGATTTATCGTGGTTTGATCAAGAGAAGAATGAACGATGGGTTCCTTTTGTCATTGAACCTGCGGCCGGTGTCGATCGTTGCGCACTTACTTTTATGATGGATGCCTACACCGAAGATGAAGCTCCAAATGCAAAGGGTGAAATGGAGAAGCGAGTAGTTATGAAGTTGGATTATCGCTTGGCTCCTATCAAAGTTGCGGTTTTACCACTTTCGCGTAACGCTGATCTCTCACCAAAAGCACGTGATTTGGCGATGGAACTTCGCAAGAATTGGAATATTGATTTTGATGATGCCGGCGCAATTGGTCGTCGCTATCGCCGTCAAGATGAAATCGGTACGCCTTATTGCATCACCGTTGACTTTGAGACGTTGGAAGATAATGCAGTGACTATTCGCGATCGTGACACTATGGCGCAAGAGCGCATCGGAATCGACAGCGTTTTAGCGTGGCTCGCGCCACGATTACTCGGGTGTTAACTAAAGTTTCGCCACTTCGTTTACCCATTGCAAATGGGAATTTTGAAAACAACGAGGTGGTCTTAGATGCACCCGTTGTTCTGGCTCCTATGGCAGGAATTACAAACTCTGCATTCCGCACCCTCTGTCGTGAGCAAGGCGCAGGCTTATTCGTATCTGAGATGGTGACTGCTCGTGCGCTGATTGAGCGGCATCCTGAGACGATGCGTTTGATTACTCCTGGGGTGGGTGAAACTCCTCGTTCAGTTCAGTTGTACGGAGTAGATCCAACCGTCATTGGTATGGCAGTAAAGATGCTCTGTGAAGAAAATCTTGCCGACCACATTGATATGAACTTTGGTTGCCCTGTTCCAAAAGTAACTCGCAAAGGCGGGGGAGCAGCACTTCCCTACAAGCGCAAAATCTTTAGTGCCATCGTGGAATCTGCAGTGGCCAATGCAAAACCCTATGGCGTTCCAATCACTGTAAAGATGCGCGTGGGAATCGATAGCGACCACGAAACGTATCTTGAAGCGGCGAAGAGTGCGGCCGATGCTGGTGTTGCGTGGGTAGCTTTGCATGCACGCACGGCGCAGCAGATGTATGACGGACAAGCTGATTGGTCCAAGATTTCAGAATTGGTTGAACATTTGCGACCAACTGGCGTACCTGTTCTTGGCAACGGAGATATTTGGAGCGGCCAAGATGGTCGCCGGATGATGGAAGAAACTGGTTGCGCTGGCGTTGTTGTTGGCCGCGGATGTCTAGGTCGGCCGTGGTTATTTGCGGATTTAGTTAGAGCTTTTGAAAATGAGAAGAGCGTTGATTTTGAGCGAGCTGAACCCACTTTGTTTGAAGTGCGCGATGTAATGCGCCGTCACGGTCAATTACTAATCAATTTTTTTGAATCCGAAGGACGTGCGATGCGCGATCTTCGCAAACATATGGCCTGGTATCTCAAGGGTTTCACCGTTCCGCGCGAAGTGCGCTCGGGTCTTGGAATGGTTGCAAGCTATGGAGAGTTGGAATGGCTTACCTCCCAACTTGAAGATCAGCCTTATCCAACAGCTGTTTCAGAAGCACCACGTGGTCGCCGCTCGCATGGCCGCCCACCTTCACTTCCAGATGGCTGGCTCAATGATCCAGATGAATACGCAACGATTACCATCGACGATTCTGTTTCGGGCGGCTAATGTTTGGAATATTGAATCCCTTTGCGTGGATACGTAAAATTATTTCATTAGTGTTATTAGTTATTCTCTTGATTCCCGCATACGTTGCACTTCAGGTCTATAACACTGGACATAGCGCGGTTCCAACTAAGAGTGATGCGATTGTGATTATGGGAGCGGCGCAAAATAATGGAATTCCCACGCCAATATTGCAGGCACGTATTGATGAAGCAAAAAGGCTATACAAAGAAGGTTATGCACCTCGAATTTTGACAGTCGGTGCAAATCAAAAAGGTGATCTCTGGACTGAGGCACAAGCAAGTGTGAAGGCGCTAGCAAAAGGGCAGATTCCTAAATCCGTTCTCAACGCGGTCAATCTTGGTAAAGACACATTGAGTAGCACGATTGCATATGTCGATGTGATGAAAGCAAAAGGGTATACCAGCGTCATCATCGTGACCGATGCTTATCATTGCTACAGGACTATCGCGATGGCCACCGACCTGGGAGTGAAGGCAACCTGTTCACCTTCTAAAACTGGGCCGGCAACTGCCCAGAAGACTGGCTGGCACTACATCGCTCGGGAAACTGGAGCGTATTTAGCGTATAAAACTGCTGGGCGCTTTGGAATTCATCTAAGTGACCAGAATAAGAATTAGTCCATTTTAAACAATTAGAAAACAATTAGAATATCCCCACTATGGTTCTTCGCCCCGCACATGAGCGCACCGGTTATACGGATATCGATCGTGCACGCTTCCAGGATGAACCAGC
>CAILYP010000050.1:0-2877 GCA_903838475.1 uncultured Actinomycetes bacterium
ACCGAGATAAACTCTGATTATGGCCATTCGCAAACCAGCGCTGAAAATTATGAAAAGGAGTGCCGCTTCAAAAGCCCCCGTGAATCTGGGTACCGCCGGTGCTCCACTCGACCATGGACATCCTTTCTACTTTGGATTCTTGGCGACTGCAGGTGCGCTGATTTCTCTTACTTTGCTACGAGCTCTTGCCAGCGCGAGTCAAATTTTTGTTCTCATCATAATTTCGCTTTTCTTTGCCGCCGGCCTCAATCCTGCGGTGGAGTTCTTTCAGCGCAGAAACATGAAACGAGGAGCAGCGGTCGGACTCATTGTCGCGATAGTTCTACTCTTTGTTGGGCTTTTCTCGTGGATCGTGATTCCTCCGATGGTTGATCAACTAAATCTATTTATTAGAAATGCCCCAGATCTAATTTCGAGCTTAAAGAACAACGCGGCCATAAATAATTTAAACCAGCATTTTGGAATCGTAGATGCGCTCCAAAAGAAAGTGAATACAAGCATTCATGATGGTCAGTTTGTGGTTAGTGCATTTGGCGGAGTTGTTGGCATAGGAAAGGCTTTTCTATCTGGTGCTTTTTCACTGCTCACGCTGCTCGTACTTACGCTGTATTTCACTGCCTCACTTCCACAGGTAACCGGAGTTGCATATCGCCTAGTGCCAGTCTCGCGCCGTGCTCGAGTTGCCGGACTTAGTGATGCGATTATCGCGCGGGTAGGCGCTTTTGTTGCCAGCCAAGCAACAGTTGCTGTCATCGCAGGCATTTTCGCCCTACTACTAGGACTTATTTTGCATGTGCCTTATACGACGCCTGTGGCTGTGCTCGTTTTTATATGTGGCCTAATTCCACTTGTAGGACATTTTCTCGGGTGCACAGTATTCACAGTAATAGCACTAACTAAATCTCCGTTGACCGCACTTATTGTTTTTGTAACGTACATAATTTATGTTCAAGTTGAAAATTACGTTCTTATGCCCAGGATCATGAAGAAATCACTTTCAATGCCAGGGCTAGTAACTATTTTGGCAGCAATGTTAGGAACAAGTTTGCTTGGTCCAGTTGGGGGCCTATTAGCCGTGCCCGTTGCTGCTGCGGTAATGTTAATTCTCGAAGAAGTGGTATTTCCCAAACAGAACTTGGCTTAATATTCGGTCGGTAGCGGCAATCGCTGCGGGGCAATAATTTTTGTTATTTCGCTCAAAACTCGATGGACCATTAATTCCCCTACCCACAGATGTTTACCATCATCAATATTTATTAAATCAATCTGCTCAATTGAAGCAAAAGCGAGTGCTGCCTCTGCAGGTTTTAGATATTCATCATGTTCTGGAATCAAAGCGGTAATGGGGCGCTTATCAAGTGTCCAAAAATGTAGATCTTCAGGTTTCGAATATTTAAGCGGTGGACTTAACAAAATAAGTCCTTTAATTCTTGGATCTCGCGCATAACGAAGAGCTAAATCAGTTCCAAAAGACCAGCCCATGACCCATAATTTCTCTGCTTTGCATTCATCAAATGCATACTTGAGGGCCGCTTCAACATCGTATTTTTCACTGTTGCCGTGGTCGTATTCACCTTCGGACTTTCCTGCCTCACTTTCGGTCCCCCTAGTATTGAACCTAATGATTTCAATTCCGGCCATGGCCGGTAGTCGATTAGCAGCTTTCTTGTAAATATGGCTATCCATCATGCCGCCACCGGTTGGATTTGGATGGAGAGTAAGAATCGTTCCGAGTCGCTCTCCAATTGGCGATGACACTTCGCCGATGAGTTTTAAGCCATCCTGAGTGACCAGCGTGAAAGCTGTACGACGCGAGGGTAAAACAGTGCTTGGGCGTATCAATTCAGGCATGAAAGCAGTTTAGTCTTTCCCAATGAGCACATCAGACTTTGCAAGCATGAATCCGGTCTCTGGTGAAGAGATTGGGCGATTTCGTAATAATTCCAAGGAAGAAGTCGATACTTCAGTTTCGACAGCACATTCGGCTGCGCCGGCTTGGGTAGCGCTGGGATATGGCGGACGGAAAAAAGTCTTAAAGGCGTGGGCCGCCCACTTGAGCCAACGAATTGAGGAGATTGCTCAACTCATTGCAAAGGAGACTGGCAAGCCAGTGAGCGACGCGGGTCTTGAAGCAAGTCTTGCGGTCGATCAACTTTCATGGGCGGCTAATAAGGCGCCAACTATTTTGGCAGAACAAAAACGCTCTTCGGGAATTCTGATGTTTAATATGGCCTCAAAAGTGCAACGTTCCCCGTACGGTGTTGTCGGAGTTATCGGACCGTGGAATTATCCAATGTTTACCCCAATGGGTTCAATTGCTTATGCACTTGCTGCTGGTAACACGGTTGTCTTTAAACCAAGTGAGTACACACCTGCAGTTGGAGATTGGCTAGCGCGCTCATTTGATGAAATTGCGCCGTTCGCCGGTATTTTCTCGGTAGTCACAGGTTTACCGGATACGGGTCGCGCTCTTACTGAAAGTGGCGTCAATAAGATTTCATTCACCGGAAGCACGCGCACTGCAAAGAAGGTTGCCGAATCTGCAGCGCGGCGCATGATTCCTGTTGTTCTTGAATGTGGCGGAAAAGATCCAGTTATCGTCGCAGAAGATGCAGATGTTGATTTAGCTGCCGAGTATGCACTTTGGTCGGCAATGGCCAATGCTGGGCAATCCTGTATTGGTGCCGAACGCGTGTATGTAATGGACTCTGTCGCAGATAAATTCATTTCCTCAATCACTAAGATGGCGGAAAAGATTCATGAAGGTAAGAATTACGGACCCGCAACTATGCCTTCGCAACTCAATGTTATTCAAGGCCATATTTCAGATGCTGCAGCGAAAGGCGCAAAGTTCGCTGTCGGCGGCGTGAATTCAGT
>CAILYP010000051.1:0-1623 GCA_903838475.1 uncultured Actinomycetes bacterium
ACCATGATGTCATCGGCTCTAGTGCCAGAATAAAGACTTCCAGCTTTGCCAAAAGGGGATCTAACGGCATCTACAAGTACGACTCGCTCGCTCATAACCTTAGGTTACTAGTGAGTAGAATAAAAAGGAACGTTAGGCGTTTATTAGTTTGTCGGAAGGCTTTACTCGAGTTTTCGCCAAGTAGAAGCGAAGTGCAACCGCGAGGTAGCAGCCCCAAACCAGAATTTGAAGCCAAGTTAGGCTGGTTCCGATACCGATCGTTCCATCTAGAACAGTGGTCAAAATTGAATTAGCGCCGCGCCAATTCCAAATATAAGTGTTGGCCCCAGGGAGAGCGCCAAATTTCTGGAACTCAGATATTCCGTGGGAGAGCACGCCACCAGCAACTACCAATAGTGCTGAACCGGTGATCGTGAAAAACTTTCCTAAATTTAATTTAATACTTCTACGATAAATACCAACACCAAGTGCGATCGCTGTGACCAAGCCTAAGAGTAGGCCAATTGAAGGCGCGCTATCTTTTGAAACAGTTTTGAAATTTGTGAAGACAAAGAGTGCGGTCTCTAAACCTTCCCGAGCCACTGCAAAAAAAGCAGCTGATACGAGGGCTAATTTGCCGAATCCCAAAGCGTGATCCACTTTGCCCTGTAGTTCATCTCGAAGACCACGAGCGCTGTTCTTCATCCAGAAAACCATGATTGTCACTAATGCGACCGCGGCAAGTGAAGTAGTTCCGGCAAATATTTCTTCACCACGAACTGAAAGTTGAGTTGAGGTAAAACTTAAGAAGGCTCCGAGACCCAAACTAAGAACAACTGCAGTTGCAACACCAAGCCATAACCATGGGAGGGCAGCCTTGCGGTTGGTGCGAGTTAAGTAGGCGACCAGAATGCCGATAATTAGTGAAGCTTCGAGCCCCTCGCGAAGGGCTATCAAGAATGTGCTCAACATGAGGTAAGCCTAAATCCAAATTAAGGAATTACGCAACTCGAATGTTGCGTAATTAGGCGTTTTCTACTTCTTCTGCAGCAGTCGATGCAGCCTCTTCTTCAAGGTCCGGTGCAATTACGAGGGGTTCGGTTGCAAGCAGCGCCACGGCTAGCTCTGGCCCAGTTTGGGATATCTGCCAAGGCCGCACACCTAGCTCAAGGAGTAGGGTGCTTACATATTCGCTTAGACCGCCATATTCACCAAGGCCGCCAACCTGACCAACCTGACCAACCTGGCCAAGTGCCACCATGTCAGCAGGTGGCTCGGCCCAACACAACCTTCGAACTGCCTCTGGCGAGATTAAATTTTCTACGGGTATGGACAGTTCCAGCGACTTTGCAGCAACTGCGGCCCTGGCGTGAGTCACACGAGCAAAACCCAGTGGATTGCGCGTGGCCCATAATTTAACTGGCGGCAAGCCATTAGATGGCGTCCGAAGTTCTGGCAGATCTGATTCTGGTGTTGATAGTGCGCTTTGGAGAATCGCAAACCATTCCTTAATAGGGGGATCGACTACGCGAGAGCGCCTTTGAATAATCTTTTTGAACTCATCAATTTCCGTCGGGCGTTTTGTTGCAACATCAACCAGGGTTTCATCATTGAAAACCCGCCCCGGAGCCAAGTCGATTGCTC
>CAILYP010000052.1:0-34482 GCA_903838475.1 uncultured Actinomycetes bacterium
CATAACTGGTCTGATGAACCACCTACCGCCCTGCGCTCTGGTGGGCTTGGAGTTCGCGACTTGAAGGCGACCTCTGAACATTTAGGAGTAAGCGAAGATTGTGCGGCCTTTGTCGCCGAGATTCTCTACTTAGCAGGACTAGTCGTTATCGATACCGATGATCAAATACTGCCAACTGCCGCATTTGATGCTTGGCTCAGCCGTGAGCCGGAAGAGCGCTGGCATAACCTCGTAACTTTGTGGCTACAAACCTCCCGGGTCGCAGGGCTTATCGGAAAAGCTGATGGCAAGAACGTTGCCGCACTTGGACCAGAATTAGATCGCTCAATTATTGCGCCACTTAAAAAAATTACGCTCAATGTTTTGCAAGAAAATCTTGAACTAGATCCTGACGCTGACTCACTCGCAGCATTGATAACGTGGTTGACCCCAACTCGCTCTAATCGTGAATATATTCAATGGATATTGCGTGAAGCAGAATGGCTTGGAATAACCGGACAAGGCGCACTTTCTTCGTTTGGCAAAGCGCTACTAGCCGACGATGAACTGAGTGAACAAAAACTTGGAGTTAAGGCTGCGCTTCCATCGCCGGTCGATCACATTCTTATTCAGGCTGATAACAGCGCCGTTGCCCCTGGTCCACTGACTGTTGAGTTAGCTAATGCAATTGGAACAATTGCCGATATCGAAAGTCGTGGTGGTGCAACTGTTTATAGATTTAGTGAAGGCTCGATAAGGCGCGGACTTGATCATGGCCAAACAGGTGATCAAATAAAAGATTTCCTTAAAAAAGTTTCAAAAACCCCTGTCCCACAACCACTTGAGTATCTGATTAATGATGTCTCAAAACGCCATGGACGACTGCGGGTAGGAGTAGGTAGGGCCTATATTCGATGTGAAGATGAAGGACTTATCCAACAAATCGTGCATGATAAAAAGCTTGAAGATATCCATATTCGCAAACTTGCGCCACAGGTTTTAATTTCTGATACCGATCTTCACGATTTAGTAAATGCGCTTCGCGATGCAGGTTATTTACCCGCTATTGAAAATGAAACTGGAATCCTTGTTTCAGCTCCAGCAATTCGCCGTGCTAAGTCACGACCAAAACCTCCTCGAGTTATTGGAGACCCTACTTCTCCAACACCAGCACTCATTACAGCTGCAGTTAAAGCCCTTAGAGCTGGAGATAAGGCAACGTCCAATAAACCGCGAACAGTTCCCCGTACTACCGCTAATGAAACTCTGGACATCCTTAATCAATATATTGAGGAGCAAGCCAGCCTCACTATTGGTTATGCCGACAACAACGGCGGGGTGACCCAAAAGTTGATAGACCCAATCTCCATCTCGCTGGGAACACTCGTTGCACGTGATCACGGCACCGGAGAGATTGCGTACTTCAGAATCCCGCGTATTACTGGCGTCGCGCCAGCGGCGAAATAGGGCAGACTTAACCCATGACATTTCTAGCTGAACTCCAGGAACTAGTTGAATGCCAATCTCCTACCGAAGATCTAGATTCGTGTGTTCAAGTCATAAATCTTGCGACAGAAATTGTTAATAAAAATCTTTCAACACCGGCCAAGATCATGACCGAACAGGGCCGCCCAGTCTTGTGGTGGGGAAGTGAAAATCCAAAGGTTGTTTTGCTAACGCACCTAGATACCGTATGGCCGAAAGATAGCTATCTCCCCCTTTGGAAAATTGATGGCGATAAAGTTTTTGGGCCTGGAACTTTTGATATGAAAGCTGGTTTCTTACAAGCTGTTTATGCGCTGAAAAATATTGATGGCGCTGACAAAAGTGTTGCACTGATTGCCACTACCGATGAAGAGGTTGGAAGTCAGACTTCGCGTTCCCTGATTGAGCGGGTTTCAAAGAACGCTGCTGCTGTACTTGTCTTTGAAGCATCCCTAGATGGCAAAGTAAAAACTGGCCGTAAAGGTACATCGATGTATCACATCACCGTGCACGGACGAGCTTCTCATGCCGGGCTTGATCCAGAAAAAGGAATAAACGCCTCAGTTGAAATTGCACATGTAGTGCTCCAAATGACGGGGCTAGAAAATAAGGAATTTGGAACAACAGTTGTCCCGACCACGCTGCACTCGGGAACCGTGACAAACACAGTTCCAGCTCTTGCGGGTTTAGATATTGATGCTCGTTCATTCACTATGGCAGAACTTCAGCGAATTGATGCAGCCATAAAATCACTCTCTCCCAAGCATCCAGAGGCTCGCATAGAAGTGACAGGTGGAATAAATCGACCGCCTTTAGAGTTACAGTCAACAGCAGTTTTATATGAAAAGTTAGAAAAAGTTGCAAAAGAAATTGGGATGGCACCTATTGGCTGCGCCGCAGTCGGAGGCGCCAGTGATGGCAATTTAGCCGCAGCGACAGGCGTTGAAGTCCTAGATGGACTTGGCGCAGTTGGAGATGGAGCACACGCTCCACACGAACACATATTGGCCTCTTCAATCCCAGCACGAATCCAATTAACCGAGAGCTTTATTAAGGAACTTATCCGTGACTGATGGACCTCTGATTGTTCAGAGCGATAAAACACTTCTTCTTGATATTGATCATCCGCTCTCCGATGATTGTCGCCGAGAAATTGCACCTTTCGCTGAGTTAGAAAAATCTCCAGAACATATTCATACCTATCGACTTACCTCCCTTGGGTTGTGGAATGCACGAGCTGCCGGACATGATGCAGAAGCCGTAATTGATACTCTTCTTAAGTACTCTCGATTTGCGGTCCCACATGCGCTTCTCGTTGATGTCGCAGAGACAATGTCGAGGTATGGGCGCCTTCGCCTTGAAGCCCATCCTGTTCATGGTTTGGTTTTGGTTTCAAATGATCCTGCAGTTCTCAAAGAAGTAACCCGCGGCAAAAAGATTGCGCCGATGCTTGGGCTGCCTCTCGATGAAGAAACCATTGTTGTTCATCCAGGACAGCGCGGCTTTCTCAAGCAGGCGCTACTTAAACTTGGTTGGCCAGCTGAAGACTTTGCTGGATATGTTGATGGCGAAGCACACGAGATTTCACTTAATCAAGATGGTTGGTCGATTCGCAAATATCAAGAGCTAGCTGCTGAAGGGTTTTGGCATGGCGGCTCTGGTGTAGTTGTGCTTCCATGTGGCGCAGGTAAAACAATTGTTGGCGCTGCAGCAATGGCGCTAGCTAAAGCTACAACTCTAATTTTGGTGACAAATACTGTTGCTGCGCGGCAGTGGCGAGATGAACTATTGAAGCGAACTTCCTTGCATGAAGATGAAATAGGCGAATATTCAGGCGCGAAAAAAGAAATTCGGCCAGTTACGATTGCAACTTATCAAGTGATGACAACTCGCAAACAAGGAATTTATGCTCACCTTGATCTCTTTGATGCGATTGATTGGGGACTAATTATTTATGATGAAGTACATCTTCTTCCGGCCCCAATTTTTCGTTTTACTGCAGACATTCAATCGCGTCGCAGACTTGGCTTAACTGCAACTCTCGTTCGTGAAGATGGTATGGAAGGTGAAGTCTTCTCTCTTATCGGACCAAAACGCTATGACGTACCTTGGCGAGAAATTGAATCTCAGGGCTACATTGCACCAGCAGATTGCGTAGAAGTTCGCATTAATCTGACAGAAGCTGAGCGGATGAGCTATGCAACTGCTGAACAAGAAGATCGATATCGCTTCTGCTCAACCACCCTCACAAAGCACAACGTTGCCGTAGCACTTGCAAAGAAGCACGCAAATGATCAAGTTCTTGTTATCGGTCAATATTTAGATCAACTAGATGCGCTAGGTGTAAGTCTTGGTGCCCCCGTTATCAAAGGTGAAACACCAGTCAAGGAGCGTGAGCGCTTATTTGATCTTTATCGTAAAGGTGAAATCAAATGTCTCGTTGTGTCAAAGGTTGCTAACTTCTCGATTGATCTTCCTGATGCAACTATTGCAATTCAGGTATCTGGAACTTTTGGTTCACGCCAAGAAGAAGCTCAGCGCCTAGGTCGCATTCTGCGCCCGAAAGCAGATGGTCGAAGTGCGCGCTTTTATTCATTGGTTGCACGCGATACGGTCGATCAAGATTTCGCTCAGAATCGTCAACGCTTTCTTGCCGAGCAGGGTTACGCCTACCGGATTATTGACGCTGACGAAGTGCTTTCTTAAACCGCTCCGGATCTACTTTCCAGAAATCATGTGGTTGGCCATTGATATAGGTGACCGGTACCTGCTCGCCAAATGCACGCTCTAATTGCGGATCTGCGTCAATCAAAATAACCTCAATCTCGAAGGGTTCTTCATCCCTTAACTCTTTCTGCAGCTTTTCTAAGGTTTCTAAGGCAATATCGCACAGGTGGCACCCGCTGCGAGAATAGAGGTCGACCTTGGTCATGCTGAAAGCCTATAAGATTTTGGGCATGCGCTTCTCCACTAAATTGGTGGCACCTGCCGGATTTGCCGCAATTCTTATTGCCGCAACTCTTACAACAATTGCGCCTACCCAAGCACTAGGTTTTGATTCAGCTCCCGCCGGATGGGCATACACCTACGCAAGTCATTCTTCAGCTTCAATTACAAAGCAACCAATTCTTAACGAAAAGCATGCAAACGCTAAAAGTAATTTCATTATTACGTATACCGGAGTACCTGAAATCGAAATGCCCGCGATACAAGCAGCGCTGGACGCATGGTCATATCAATACACATCAACAACTCCGATTCATGTTGAAGCTTCCTTCACTCGCCAGGGCTCTAACGGAGTTCTTGCATCCGCGACTCCTGCTAAATATTTCCGAGGATTTAAGGGTGCACCTGATCCTGAACTTTGGTATCCATCTGCAATGGCAAATGCACTTGCTGGAAAAGATTTAGATCCAGTTAATCCTGAAATTATTATTCGTATTAATTCGACGATGGCTTCTCAGTTCTATATTGGAACTGATGGCGATTGTCCTTCTGGCCAATATGATCTTGAATCAATAATCTTGCATGAAGCTGGCCATGGATTAGGTTTTCTATCCAATGATTCTTATGACACTTCATTTGGTTATGGATCGATAGACCAACCAACACCTTTTGATGCTTACTCCCAACTTCCAGATGGCCGCAGACTTATGGATTTGCCATCTCCATCAGTAGAACTTGGCAAGGCCCTAAGTGACACTCTTGTGTGGTCTGGTAAGAATGGAATAGCAGCTAATAATGGTGTGAAGCCAAAGCTATACACGCCAACTCCGTATCAACAAGGTTCTTCAGTTAGCCATTTGGATGAAGATACTTTCTCGGCTAGCGTAGTGAATTCAGTTATGTCTCCAAGCCTTAGCGCCGGTGAAGTGTTCCATGAACCTGGCCCACTAGCACTTGCCATGATGGCCGATATGTTCTTGAAGCCGCCAGCTGGAATTCCAACTGGAATTCCAACAGTAGTCCGAAATGTTAAAGCGCTCATTGGAGACAAGAGCGCAATTATTACTTTTGATCCACCAGTAAATTCGCGAACTTCCCAAGTATCTTCCTATGCAGTAAAAGTGAATCAAACTGGGGTCGTCATTAAAGCGGTATCAAGCCCAATCATTATTGCTGGACTAAAAAATGGCAGCAACTATTCTTTTTCTGTTACGGCTTCCAATGCGCTTGGCACTTCCGATGTTGCTACTACGAATGCCATCATGCCTAAAGCAGCGTGGAAATCTACTGTTATCGACGCAGTCGACGCAGAGCATTTAGTAACTGGCACCGTGCTTGGGAAGCAATACATCGCATATAGCGACTCTAAATCTGGGGATTTGAAATTTGCTGTTTTAAACGGAACGTCGTGGACAAAATCGACAATCGATGGAAATAGCACATCGAGTGGCCGCACCAAGGACAAGGTATCGGGCTATATCTCATCGTGCGTAGAGAAGAATGGGAAGAATGAAACTCTTCATCTCTTTTATGGCGATCTGACCGAGAAAGATTTACGTCACGCTTCATATAACGGCAAAACGTGGAGTTTTGAAACGGTAGATGGCAATGGGCCCACTATCAATGACTACAAAGATTCGGCACGAGTTCGTACCTCTAGTGATGTCAGCGTCTCAAGCACCTGCGCTTATACCCCTGCGGGCTTACAAGTTTTCTATCGCGATGACTCACAAGGAATTCTCCTCGGTGCTTCTCGCGTTAACGGTAAATGGAATTATGAATTAGTAGACGGTGATAAGGACACAAGTGGTCGCACTACAGGAGATGTGGGATTCCATCTTGCATCGGTGGCAATTGGAAATACTGTCTATCTTTCATACGATTCAGTTCTCGCAATAAATCAAGATAAAGCAGCAACGCGTGGGGAAGTAAAACAAGCTGTTCGCTCAACAATTTATCCAGAGGATTGGGTTTATTCAACAATACAAGCGAGTGCTAATGGAATTGCTGTTGCAGGATTCGATGTAGCCGCCTTACCCACATCGGGTATAGCTGGCAAGGTTTCAAACGCATGGATGGCTGCAAGTGGAATTGCAATACCGGATGCAGATCAAATTCAATGGAATTCAAACGGCGGAGCTATCCAATCTGTAACTCCAGATGCCTTTGGTACACCCGCATCGCCACTTGCGCTTAGTTCTACTGCAATTCTCTTTGGATGCAATGGTCGCTTGTGTTCAATTAATAAAGCTGATCAGACCATCGACCTAGTTTCCGCAGGAGACTTCACCACGAGCGAACAGGTAGCTTGGATTACTATCGCAGGCAAGAAATATGCCCTGGCTGGCGTTGGTGGAAAATTAACGCTATTTAAAAGTCTTTAATTACTTTATAACAGCTAAGGCGTAACCTGTTGGATGCGAGATAAGAGCAATAATTCCTATTGTCTTCTCCCATGCAAAGTCCACAATTTCTCCGGCGCTCACATATGCGGCAAGAATAGTTTGGGCTTTTTTGTCATAGCGAAGAAGAACGTGCGAATTAGGTTTAGGTTTCCAACTAGGTAAACCTTTGATTGGCGCAGATGTCACAAAAGATTTCCAGAGTGAGAGAGTCGTTTGCAGCTGCTTTACTCCTGAGTTACTTACTGGTTTAACTGATGAAATTCGTGGATCGCTAAAAACTCCATCGCCATCCATCGTGATACTAAATTTATCGAAGGCGTTTGGAGCTATGGCCCCGCCTACCGTAATGACGCCGGCTTTGATTGAGATGGAATCTGGATTGATAACTCTTCCCATGCTTCGTGAAAAACTCTTAATGAGCGCACCTTTAGCGCTTACTTTCCAAATATCTAACTGCGTAAGGGCCGCCAGGGCTGTGGATGTTTCTGGTTGGACTCCAGATGGATTAAGAGCATCTGTAGGCAACGGGGTTGGAGTTGGTGGTTCTGGAGTTACGGCCGAGGCCCCAACTACCCAAATAACATTCGCATTTTCTTTCACCATAGCAGTAGCTATGTCATCACCTGCGCCACCAAGATGCAGGTTCCACTGATTTATTTGCCCACTCTTATCGAACGCAGAGATATATCCATCTCCCGCGCTTGTTCCAGCAACAATGAGGGATGTAGGAGTTGTTACTAACGATGTTAATTGATCATTTGGATCGCTCGAGAGTTGAATCTGAGCAGATTCCTTCAACGAAACCATTTTAATTTTAGAAGCTGCCTGTGCGGTTGAAGTTGTGAGCAGTAGAAATGATCCAAAAAATGCAATGACGATTTTTCCCTTCAAGCTAACTCCTGTGAGCGCTTTGCGGATGCCGCCATAGCTGCTTCGACCATTGCAGTTAGTCCCTTTTCTTCAAATGTAGTTAGTGCTGCAAATGTAGTGCCATTAGGGCTTGTTACATTTTCACGAAGTTCCTTCGCTGATTTACCGGACTCAGCAAGCATGCCCGAGGCTCCAATAATTGTTTGTACAGTCAACTGTGTTGCAATCTCCTCGGTAAGCCCTAGCTTCATTCCACCCGCAACCATCGCCTCAACAAAGGCAAAGAAATACGCAGGACCAGAACCACTTGTTGCCGTTACTGCAGCTTGTAAATCTTCTGGAACTTCGACGACAAGTCCACTTGCCTTAAGGAAATTATGAACAAAAGCAGACTGCTCCTTGGTGACGTTCTTACCCAGAGAAATTCCGGCAGCGCCCTTTCCGATAAATGTAGGCGTATTTGGCATTACTCGAATAACCGCAACTTCTGAACCGAGAATCTCTGCGATTCCCGCTATGGTCTTACCCGCGGCAACTGAAACGATAACGTTGCCAGGCTTGAGGCTCTCTTTTATCTCCTCGCATAATGCGGCCACATCCTTTGGTTTCACACAAAGCAGAACAACGTCAGATTGTGTGACCTCTGCAAGGCTCTTGTGGGCGATTGCATAGCGCTCTGAGATTACTTTTGCTCGTTCTTCACTTCGTTGGGCAAAGATCACATCGGATTTCGGAGTACCAGCAGCGAGCAAGCCAGCAAGAAGGGCTTCTCCCATATTTCCAACACCAATAATCCCAACAGTAGTTCTCATGGGATAACTCTACCGAATGTGCTTTATTTACGATTTAGCCCTACCCTTTAACACTATGCCTGAGGTTAATCCACATTTTGCGCGCGACTGGGTCGAGTTTTCAAACCCCACTCAGCCTGAAGACATTTTTCGCTGCGATTTAACCTGGCTAACCTCGTATTGGAATTGCATCTACGGAAATGGTTGTTGTGGAATTGATGCAGATAAACCTGATGCTGGATGTTGCTCTGACGGTGCCTATTACTCAGATAGCGATGATGAGGCACGAACTCTAAAAGTTGCTGAACGCTTAACGCCTGAAATGTGGCAGTTCTATGACGAAGCTCGACCAAAGAAAATAGGTGGAGCTCTGCGAGTATCTGAGGTAGGTCTAGACAAAGATCGCAAAACTCGGATGGTTGAAGCATCGTGTATTTTCTTAAACCGGAAGGGTTATACCGCTCCTGGTTTCACTGGAGATTTTGGTTGCGTGTTACATCATTTAGCGCAAAAAGAAGATATTCATTTCGTTGAGACAAAACCTGATGTTTGTTGGCAGTTACCGATTCGTCGTAGTTTTGAAACACGCGAATTTGGTGAGCGAGAAATTCATGTAACTGTTATCGGTGAATATGAACGCCTTGCGTGGGGCGATGGTGGCTCTGATTTCAGTTGGTATTGCACCGGAAATACTGAAGCTCACAATGGAGCTGAACCCGTATATGTCTCTAACCGCATGGAATTAATCGCCATGATGGGTGAAGAGGCCTATGACATTCTTGTTACTCACTGCGACAACCGGATGGAAATTCTTAAATCCTTCAAATCCAAATCTTTACCTCTCCTCGCAATCCACCCAGCGACTGTCGCTGGTAAGGGTTAAAGTTGGCCCATGGCCAAAGCAGCTCCTAAAGACCCATTCCGTTGTGTGGAGTGCGGTTGGACTGCCAATAAATGGGTTGGCCGATGCGGTGAATGTCAGGCTTGGGGAAGTGTTGAAGAAGTTGCAGCACCTAAGCGACTTTCACTTGTAGCAGGAACTGTTACTTCACCAGCTCGTCCAATTGGAGAAGTCAGTTTAGAAAAGGCTACTGCCCGTTCTTCTGGGGTAAGTGAACTCGATCGCGTACTTGGTGGCGGGCTCGTTCCTGGGGCAGCAATTCTTTTAGCTGGCGAACCAGGCGTTGGTAAATCAACATTGCTACTTTCTGTTGCATCTGAAAGCGCTAGATCAGGAATTACTTCACTCTATATTTCTGGTGAAGAATCTGCATCTCAAGTTCGACTTCGTGCACAACGACTCAACGCGATTGATCCCAATTTATGGTTAGCTGCTGAAAATGAACTAAGCGCAGTGATCGCACATGTTGATCAAGTGAAACCTGAACTACTTATTATCGACTCAATTCAAACAATTGTTAGCGCGGCGGTAGATGGTTCACCGGGCGGCGTTACTCAAGTTCGTGAAATTGCAGCAGCCCTCATTCGTATTGCAAAAGAAAGAAACATAACCGTGGTTTTGGTAGGCCACGTCACGAAAGATGGATCTATTGCAGGTCCACGTATTCTGGAGCATCTCGTTGATGTAGTTCTAAATTTTGAAGGAGAGCGCCATTCTCGGTTGCGATTAATTCGTGCCATAAAGAATCGCTTTGGCGCTTCTGATGAGGTTGGCTGTTTTGATATGAATGAGCAAGGCATCACGAGCCTGATCGACCCGACTGGTTTATTTACAACTCGCCACAGCGAACCGGTTCCTGGAACATGTGTAACTGTAGCTCTTGAAGGTCGCAGACCACTCCTTGCAGAAATTCAAGCACTTGTGGGTGCTCCTGCATCTGAATTTGGAAATGCTAGGCGTGTTACCTCTGGCTTAGATAATGCCCGCACAGCAATGACGCTGGCAGTACTTGAACTTCGTGCGGGAGTCAGACTTTCCGGACGTGAAGTTTATGTAGCAACAGTTGGTGGCATGAAGATGAATGAACCGTCTGCAGATTTAGCTGTCGCACTCTCTGTCGCTTCGGCGGCCAAGGGATTAGCTCTGCCATCTGATTTAGTTGCTATCGGTGAAGTTGGGCTTGCTGGTGAAATTCGAAAAGTAAATGGCGCCTTACAGCGAATTCAAGAAGCAGCACGACTCGGATTTAAGCGCGCACTCATTCCAATTGGATCAGATATTAAAGTGCCTGGAATTGAAATTATGGAAGTTGGAAGAATCGAGCAAGCGATTAGCCGCGTAAAGATCGGTTAATCCGTGAAGCACTCTGTAATACTGCAATGGTTTGATGAAAATAAGCGCGATCTTCCTTGGCGCAAAACAGATGCCTGGGGAGTAATGGTGAGTGAATTTATGCTCCAGCAAACTCCGGTTAGTCGAGTACTACCCAAATGGCACGAATGGATGGAGCGATGGCCAGATCCGGCTGCGCTTGCAGCAGCAAAGAAATCGGATGTTATTTCAGCTTGGGGACGGCTGGGATATCCTCGTAGAGCTATTCGACTTCATGAATGCGCAAAAATTATTGCAGCTTCTTTCAATAACCAAGTTCCACGTGCAATCGAGGAGCTTCGATCCCTTCCTGGTATTGGTGATTACACGGCAGCGGCGATTGCTTCATTTGCTTACGGAGATTCGGCGCTTGTTTTAGATGTAAATATCCGTCGATTCTTCTCGCGAGTTTACGATGGCGTTGAAGCGCCAAAAGCTTCACTTTCACAATATGAGCGCCGTATTCGAACAGAGTTAATTCCTTCTGACGCTGCTAAATGGGCTGCCGCAACGATGGAGTTTGGAGCACTAATTTGTACGGCACGCTCGCCTCTTTGCGATCAGTGCCCAGTCAAGAATTCATGTGCTTGGCGTGCCGCTGGCTATCCAAAATCTGAAATCAAGAGCAAAGCTCAGGCATGGGATGGAACGGATAGAAAGTGCCGAGGCACAATCGTGCAAGCGCTCCGTGAAAACAAGCAACTAAGTAAGGGCGCGCTAAAGAAGTTGTGGCAGAACGAGGAGCAAGTGGAAAAGGCTTTTAAAACACTACTTGCCGATGGCCTAATCGAAATTAGTACCACCGGCAAGAGTTTTAAATTAGCTGATTAGTTAGCGGCTGTTTCGTCCGCTAGATCCTCTGGGCTATCTGGAGCTTGAGTCTTTGGAACTCCGGTGAAGGTGAATTCTTCCTTATCTTGTCCATCGCCAGTAGTAACATCAACAAGAGTGATTTCACCAGGCTTCACATCACCAAAGAGAATCTTCTCTGAGAGCACATCTTCAATTTCGCGTTGAATACAACGACGCAGTGGACGGGCTCCAAGAAGTGGGTCATACCCACGCTTAGCCAAGAGCGACTTAGCGGCTGGCGTAAGTTCAATTCCCATATCCTTAGCCTTCAAGCGATCATCAAGATTATGGATCATTAGATCAACAATTTGAACAATCTCTTCTTCGGTTAATTGATGGAAGACGACAATGTCATCGATACGGTTGAGAAATTCTGGACGGAAGTGGCTCTTCAACTCATCGCTGACTTTGGCCTTCATCCGCTCATAATTTCCAAGGACGTCATCTGAGTTATGGAAACCAAGTCCAAGGCTCTTAGAAATATCGCGAGTACCTAAGTTGGTAGTCATGATGATGATTGTGTTCTTGAAATCAACAACGCGGCCTTGTGAATCTGTAAGGCGCCCGTCTTCAAGTACTTGTAAGAGTGAGTTGAAAATATCTGGGTGAGCTTTTTCAACTTCGTCAAAGAGTACGACTGAGAATGGCTTACGACGTACCTTCTCTGTTAGTTGTCCACCCTCGTCATATCCAACATAACCCGGAGGGGCACCAAAGAGGCGCGAAGCAGTGTGCTTTTCAGAGTACTCAGACATATCCAACTGGATAAGTGCATCCGCGCTACCAAAGAGGAACTGAGCCAATGTGCGTGAAAGCTCGGTCTTACCAACTCCGGATGGACCAGCAAAGATAAATGAACCACCGGGACGCTTTGGATCTTTAAGACCCGCACGTGTACGCCTAATCGCTTGCGAGAGCGCCTTGATCGCTTGATCTTGGCCAATCACGCGGCGATGGAGTTCTTCTTCCATGCGAAGCAAGCGAGCAGTTTCTTCCTCTGTCAATTTGAATACAGGAATTCCTGTAGCCGTTGAGAGGATCTCGGCGATTAGTTCTTCATCGACCACTGCTGCAACATCTAGATCGCCATCTTTCCAATTCTTTTCACGGTCAGCCTTCTCCGCAATTAAGTTCTTTTCCTTATCGCGAAGGGCAGCTGCTCGTTCAAAATCTTGTCCATCAATGGCCGATTCCTTCTCTTTGCGAGCTTGCGCAATGCGGTCATCGTATTCGCGAAGCTCAGGTGGAGCCGTCATGCGACGTATACGAAGTCGTGAACCAGCTTCATCAATAAGATCAATTGCCTTATCTGGAAGGAAGCGGTCAGATACATATCGATCTGCAAGAGTTGCTGCTGCAACAATTGCATCATCAGTAATAGAAACTTTATGGTGAGTCTCGTATCGATCACGAAGGCCCTTAAGGATTTCAATTGCGTGAGCCAATGAAGGTTCGGCAACTTGAATTGGTTGGAAGCGGCGTTCAAGCGCTGCATCTTTCTCAAGATGTTTGCGGTATTCATCAAGCGTAGTTGCGCCGATTGTCTGAAGTTCACCGCGAGCAAGCATTGGCTTCAGGATGCTTGCAGCATCGATTGCGCCTTCTGCAGCTCCTGCCCCGACAAGGGTATGAATTTCATCGATAAATAGAACGATATCTCCGCGGGTGCGGATTTCTTTGAGAACTTTCTTTAAGCGCTCTTCAAAGTCACCGCGGTAGCGACTACCAGCGACTAGTGCACCAAGATCAAGTGAGTAAACCTGCTTATCGCGCAACGTCTCAGGAATATCTCCTCTAACAATTGCTTGTGCTAAACCTTCAACAATTGCAGTCTTGCCGACACCCGGCTCACCAATAAGTACTGGATTATTCTTTGTACGGCGAGAAAGAACTTGCATAACGCGTTCAATTTCTTTTTCGCGCCCGATTACGGGATCAAGTTTTCCTTCTCGAGCAGCCTGCGTGAGATTACGCCCAAACTGATCTAGAACTAATGAGGTAGAAGGTGTTCCTTCGGCAGGCCCACTTGATACTGCAGCTTCCTTACCTTGATAACCAGAAAGAAGTTGGATAACTTGTTGACGAACGCGATTGAGGTCAGCGCCTAGTTTTACTAATACTTGTGCGGCAACGCCTTCACCTTCGCGAATTAAACCCAGAAGGATGTGCTCTGTGCCGATGTAATTATGTCCGAGCTGAAGTGCTTCACGAAGTGAGAGCTCAAGAACTTTTTTCGCACGTGGAGTAAAAGGAATGTGTCCGGAAGGTGCTTGCTGGCCTTGGCCAATAATCTCTTCAACTTGTGCTCGCACACCTTCAAGAGAAATGTTTAGAGCTTCAAGAGCCTTGGCTGCTACGCCTTCACCTTCATGTATGAGTCCAAGCAGGATGTGCTCGGTACCAATGTAATTGTGGTTAAGCATGCGTGCTTCTTCTTGAGCCAGCACAACAACGCGGCGAGCTCGATCGGTAAAGCGCTCAAACATGTAGCTACCTCTTTCTGCTTATTTCTAACCAATAGCCTACCGATTACACGGGAAAGGCCGTACCTACTTATATCTGTTTACCTATTTTGAGGGTTCCTGTACTACTTCCAACCATCCTATGCCCGAACTTATGCCCGAAAAACTGGCAAATCTAGAGAATTCTCAGCATTCGGGTATTCCCCAGGGTATTTGGCTTAACGCTCTCCAAGTCCAGGAATTCAGCCACACCGGCATCGTAGGAGAGGAGAAGTTGCTGGTAGACCTCTGGTGAGACAGGTGTTCCTTCAATTACCTCAAAGCCGTGCTTGGCAAAAAACTCAGTTTGAAAAGTTAGACAGAATATTCTCTCAACACCTAAGGCCCTAGCTTTTTCAACGATAGCTTCGATGATCTGGTGGCCAATTCCTGACTTATGCAGCTTTTCAATCACTGCAACTGTACGCACCTCAGCCAAATCTTCCCAAAGAATATGAAGTGCTCCACAGCCGACAACTTCATCAGCATCTCCATCAGAATCTATAGCAACGACGAATTCTTGAACGCTTTCGAAAAGAGTAACTGTCTCTTTCTCGAGCATCCGGCCGGGAGCAGCATACGTATCAATGATTTTACGGATTTGTGCTACATCACTTGTCCGCGCAGGTCGAATAATTACTGACATTGGAAAATTAGTTCTCTTCCGGCTTTACAAGTGGAAAGAGAATTGTTTCGCGAATTCCAAGTCCAGTAAGAGCCATGAGTAAACGATCAACGCCCATTCCCATTCCTCCCATAGGGGGCATGGCATATTCCATAGCGCGTAAGAAATCTTCGTCTAGTTGCATTGCTTCCAAATCACCCTTGGCGCCAAGGGATGATTGCTCAACAAGTCGTTCACGTTGAATGACAGGATCAATCAACTCTGAATACCCTGTTGCTAATTCAAATCCTTGAATATAGAGATCCCACTTCTCTACTAACCCTTCGATTTCGCGGTGTCCGCGAACAAGCGGAGAAGTATCGACTGGGAAGCCGCGTACGAAAATCGGTTCAATCAGTTGGCCTTCTGTGACGTGCTCAAATATTTCTTCGGCAAGCTTTCCAGTAATCCATTTCGGATCGATTTTCATTCCTAATTTTGTAGCAATCTTTTTTAACTCATCCAATGAAGTTTGTGGTGTTACCTTTTCACCAACTCCATCTGAAATAAGATCGTACAAATTTGCTTCGCGCCACGTACCACCTAAATCAAATTGTGTACCATCATGGTGAGTAACTAAGTGCGTACCGTAAACAGCCATTGCTGCTTCTTGTACTAATCCTCTAGTGAGTTCGGCCATTGTGTTCCAATCGCCATAAGCTTCATAACTTTCAATCATCGCAAATTCAGGTGAGTGACTTGAATCTGCACCTTCATTTCTAAAGTTACGATTAATCTCAAATACGCGTTCAATTCCACCAACAACACAGCGTTTTAAAAATAGTTCAGGGGCAATACGCAGAAAGAGATCCATATCGTAAGCATTGCTGAAAGTTTTGAAAGGTCGGGCTGCTGCTCCGCCATGCATTACTTGAAGCATGGGGGTTTCAACTTCGATGTAATCACGTGAGTTATAAGATTCGCGTAATTGGCGCATTACAGCTGGGCGAAGGCGGGCATTAGCACGCGCTTCCGGCCGCACGATCAAATCTACATAACGCATACGTACGCGAGTTTCCTCAGAGAGAGGCTTATGTTCGACGGGAAGTGGACGAAGTGACTTGGCTGCCATTTGATAAGAGTTAGCAAGAATTGAGAGTTCCCCGCGCTTTGAGGTAATTACCTCGCCCGTTACCGAAACAATATCTCCTAAATCAATTTCAGATTTCCACAAATCAAGCTGCTCTTGTCCTACTTTGTCGAGTGAGAGCATCGCTTGTAACTCAGTTCCATCTCCTTCGCGCAATGTTGCAAAACAGAGTTTGCCAGTATCGCGCTTAAATATGACTCGACCCGAAACGCTTTCAATAATTCCAGTCGCGACATCGATTTCTAAACCGGTATGACGGGCTCGAATTTGCGCGAGTGTAGCCGTGCGGGCGACAGCAACTGGGTATGCCTCATCTCCACGCGCAACAATCGCTGCTCGCTTTTCACGTCGAATGCGAAGTTGTTCAGGTAGATCGTCTTCTGGAACTTGGTTCATAGTGGCGAAACTCTACCGCGTGAAGTAGTGCCTAGTTATTACGCTCATGAATTAAACGCAGTCCAATTAGCGTTAAATCAGGTTCATGAAAGTCAATCGAGTCGGCAACCCCTATAACTAACGGGGCTAATCCGCCCGTGGCAATAACTGTGACCTCCCCAGAATCTGGATAAAGCAGATCAAGCTCATCGATAATGCGAGCCACCAGACCATCCACTTGTCCTGCAAATCCGTAAATAGTCCCAGATTGAAGCGCTTCCACAGTATTTTTACCTATTACTGATTTTGGTTTAACTAACTCTACTTTTCGCAGTTGGGCAGCTCTGGCAGCAAGTGCATCAACAGAAATTTCTATTCCAGGCGCGAGTGCGCCACCTAAAAATTCTCCCTTAGGTGAAACAACATCGAGATTTGTTGATGTACCAAAATCAACGACGATGCAGGGACCATCCTCGCCAAAGAGAGTATGAGCGGCAAGGGTATTAACAATACGATCGGCGCCAATCTCTTTAGGATTATCAACAAGAAGTGGAACTCCAGTCTTTACTCCAGGTTCGATAATTGTGGTTTTAATATCAGCGAAGTAGCGCGTAATCATCGAACGAAGTTCGCGAAGTGAAGCAGGAACAGTTGAGCAAACCGAAAGTCCTGTTACCTCGAAGCCTTCGATCAGTGAGCGATACTGTAGCCATAGCTCATCTGCTGTATCGCGGGGATCTGTTTTAACTCTCCACGAATGAACTAATTTTTCGTTCTCAAATACTCCAAGAACTGTATTTGTATTTCCTACATCGATTGTTAATAACATTATTTAGTCCTTCCGACTCTTGAAATCTAAACCAATATCCATCACTGGAGCAGAATGAGTGAGCGCTCCAACGGCAAGAAAATCCACTCCGCAGGATGCATAAGCTTTCGCATTTTCAATTGTGAGTCCGCCTGAGGCCTCCAACTTAGTTTTTCCTGCAGCAATCGAAACCGCTGCGCGAACCTGCTCTAATGACATATTGTCGAGTAGAACTAGATCTGCGCCTGCTGCGATAACTTCTTTTAACTGTTCCAAGGTATCAACCTCAACTTCTAAGGCAACATGTGGGTACTTGGCGCGAACAGCATTGAAAGCTTGGGTAACTCCCCCGGCTGCAGCGATGTGGTTATCTTTGATGAGAGCTGCATCAGAGAGCGACATGCGATGATTTTCACCACCGCCCATTCGAACTGCGAACTTCTCTAGTTCGCGAAGAAGCGGAGTTGTTTTTCGAGTATCGCGAATTTTTGCAGTAGTCATCGCAACTTCAGCTACCCAGCGGTGCGTAAGGGAAGCTATACCTGAAAGGCGGCCTAGAAAATTAAGTGCAGTTCGTTCAGCCAGAAGTAGCTTTTGAGTATTTCCAGAGACTCGTAAGATGACTTGTCCCTCTTCAACGTGGGCGCCATCTTTGGCCAATATCGAATATTCGGTAACGCTGCAAACTTCTAATACGGCCGCAGCTACTAATACTCCAGCGATATATCCGGACTTTCGTGCACGAAATTCTGCAACACTATTTTGATCAGGCGGAATGGTTGAATCTGAGGTGAGGTCAACTCCGCCAGCTAAATCTTCGGCAATCGTTCTACGTGCCAGATCTTCGATGAGCTGTGGATCAAGGTCGAGTTCAATCAAGCTTTGCGATAACTGTTCACTTAACATTAATTTTTAACCTCTATCTCGGTAGTGGTCCATATTCCATCGACGCCAAAGCGTTGAACGATTCTCTTCTTCCAAGAATCTGATGTTTCGGCAAAGTCACTTCGCCAATGTGAGCCGCGACTTTCTTGACGGGTAAGGGCGCTTCGAACGATTGCAACTGCCAGTAAGTAAAGATTTGAAACTTCCCAAGCTTCAATACAAGGCTGTGTCGAGCGGCGCTTGCCAAGTAATTCAAGTTGAGCAAGAGTTTGATTAAGAGAAGCAGCTGATCGTAAAACTCCAGCGCCTTCAGTCATTGAAAGCTGCAGCGATAAGCGAACTGCAGGATCTACGAGCAAAGTTTCCTCCTGGCGCTTAACTGGAGTTCCTTGGGCAGGAAGATTCTTTAAAATATCTTCAGCAATTGCTGCTCCGAACACAAGCCCTTCTAGAAGTGAATTAGATGCCAACCTATTTGCGCCATGTGCGCCAGTGCACGCGGTTTCACCACACGCATAAAGACCAGAAACAGTTGTGCGCCCATGTAAATCAACAAGTACTCCACCCGATGCATAATGAGAAGCCGGAGCAACTGGAATAAGTTGAACACGAGGGTCAATTCCATTTTCTACACATGATTGAAAAATTGTTGGAAACCGCTCAGGAAAATCGTGCACATGAGTTGCATCAAGCCACATATGTGGAATATTCGCTATTTTCATCTGATTAAAAATTTCTTTTGCCACAATGTCACGAGGTGCAAGCTCGGCTAGTTCGTGTTTGCCAAGCATAAAACGCTCACCTTTATGGTTTAGAAGTAGCGCGCCTTCACCACGAACAGCTTCACTAATTAATGGCTGCTGACCTTCTTGACCTTGTGGATTGTCGCGCCACAGCACTGTTGGGTGAAATTGAATGAATTCGACGTCCGCAACTGCTGCCCCAGCTCGCAAAGCCATCGCAACTCCATCACCCGTTGAAACTGATGGATTAGTGGTTTGGGAATAGACCTGTCCGAGTCCACCAGTTGCAATAACCACAGCTCGAGCCAGTGCTTGCCCTACGCCATCACGACTTCCTTCTCCGATTACGTGAACGCTAACTCCGCAAACTCGACCTGTTTCGTCCTGCAATGCATCGATAACAAGGGCGTGCTCGATTACTTCAATGCCGTGATCTTCATTTACTGCAGCAAGTAGAGCGCGCGAAACTTCGGCACCTGTTGCATCGCCACCAGCATGCAATATTCGGTTTCGGTGGTGTCCACCTTCACGGGTTAAATCAATTTCTCCTGATGAAGACTTATCGAAGATCGCGCCTCGAGCTATTAATTTACGGACTGCTTCTGGCCCTTGAGTCACAAGAATATCGACTGCATCCACATCACAAAGTCCAGCACCTGCAATTAACGTATCTGATTTATGTTGATCTGGAGAATCTCCTGGCCCTAGCGCGGCAGCAATTCCGCCTTGTGCCCACTTTGTAGAACCTTCATCAATATTTGCTTTTGTTACTAATAAAACAGATAAGTTTGCTGCTCGAAGATTAAGCGCTGTTGTTAATCCTGCTACGCCAGATCCGATAACAATGACATCGGCTTGTACAGTCCATCCAGGACTTGCTGCGAGGAGTTTCATATCATTACCTGCGTTTGCATTTGCATATTATCTAGCAAACGAACTCCATTTACCCAACCAGCAACTAGAGCGCGGGCTCTCTTTGATCCTGTTGCTGGAGCAAAGCTTTCCTCATTAATAATTTCAGCGTAGTCGACCGTAAAATTTGGCTCCGAAGAGAGAACATCATGTAATCGATCGCGCGCAGTTTCAACAGACCTCTCATGGGTTGCCTGACGAAGAGCGCGCGAAATGACAAGCGCTACTTTCCGATCCTCCTTATTGAGGCGAACATTGCGAGATGAGAGTGCAAGGCCATCTAGATCTCTAATAATTGGAGCGGCGATAACTTCGATAGGGAGCTTCATCTCTTTTACCCATTTGCGAATAATGAAGAGTTGTTGAAAATCCTTCTCTCCAAAAATCGCCCAGGTTGGTTGAACGTGCTTAAAAAGGCGATCTACAACAGTTAAGACACCGTCAAAATGCCCGTTTCGATTTGCACCTTCATAAAGTTCTCCGATTACTCCAGCACTAATTGGACTTACTTCATCTGGGTAAATCTCAGCAGTGGTTGGAGTCCAAATTTCGGTTGCACCAGCGCTTTGGGCTTTAAGAGTGTCACCTTCAACATCGCGAGGATAGTTTTCTAAATCTGCTGGGCTTTCAAACTGAAGTGGGTTCACAAAGACACTCACTACAACATCTGATGAATATTGCTTTGCAATCTGGATGAGGGATAAATGCCCATCGTGAAGCGCGCCCATGGTTGGGACGAAAGCTTTCTGATTACTCATTTACTGCTCCAGTCCTTCCAGGTACCGGGCTAATACACGCATGCTACTCCTTGGCATCAAGGGCTGCAAAAAGCTCTTTCACCGAACCTTTGCCAATAATTTGTGCCTCAGGTTCTATCTCCAACCAAGGTTGCAAGACAAATGCTCTTTCATGGGCTCTTGGGTGCGGAAGTACCAGTAGTTCAGTTTCAATGATGACCGGCATATAACTTGTACTTGAACTAGTGCTGGCGTTAATTAAATCGAGATCCAGAGTGCGAGCCCCCCATCGAACTTCTCGAGTGCGGCCGGCCTCATTTTCGATTTGTTGCAATTGAAGAAGTAAATCTTCCGGAGATAAATTGCAGTGAAGAATAGCTACGGCATTCAAATAGTCAGGTTGTTCGGGTCCACCAACTGGATCGGTTTCATAGAAAGATGAGGTGGCCTCTACTTCTGCAATCAATGCGATAGAACGTAGTGCGCCTTTTAGATTCTCTAATCTGTCGCCAAGATTAGATCCAAGTGCAACGACATACTTCATTACCTACGTCGCTCAATCTGAATCGCGATATCGGCTATCGCGACACCTACAGCTGCATCCGGTTTATGAAGTGTTACTAAAACCGACTGTACTTTCTCGAAATCTTGCAAGATTCTCGCTGCGATTCTTTCAGCAACAGCCTCGATTAAATTGCAAGGTTCACCAACCAACTCTTGATGTGCAACCTGCGCGATAAGTGAATAGTCAACTGAATCATTGAGGTTATCACTTGCGCCGGCTGGATATAAATCAACTTCAGCAACTATATCAACGCTAAATTTCTGTCCTTCTTTGCGCTCATTCTCATACACACCATGGAAAGCAAATCCTGAGATACCAGTTAGAAAAATTCGATCCATTTACTTCTCCAATTTTTCTGCGACCGATATTGCATCCTTATGGGCTTTGACGGCATGAGTTCGAACTGCCCATACTTTTTGTCGAGCCAATTCGGTAGTTAGTGCGATAGTTGCTGATTCTCGATCTTCTGGCGATGCAGTACCAGTTATCTCACCCAAGAAGCTCTTTCTTGAAACTCCAACAAGTAATGGATAACCAAGAAGCGCAAGGCGATCAATGCTACGCAACAGTTCCCAGTTATGTTCTGCTCTCTTTGAAAACCCAATTCCTGGATCTAAAATTATTCGCTCTGGATCTACTCCTGCTTTAAGCAGTTCAGTCACTCGCTCTTCTAGTTCATCGCGAACTTCTCTCACAACATCTTTGTACTCAGCCAAATCCTGCATATCTCGAGAGTGCCCTCTCCAGTGCATCGCGACATATTGTGTGGTGGAATTTGTCGATATCAGGTGCGCCATTTTTTTGTCAGCAAGCCCACCACTAACATCGTTAACGATTGTTGCACCTGCACCGATAGCGGCCCTTGCTACTTCAGAGCGCATCGTATCCACGCTGATTGCAACACCTAATGGTTGTAATTCAGTAATAACAGGGATTACTCGATCAAGTTCAACATCAATCGAAATTCTCTCAGCACCCGGACGTGTTGATTCACCGCCCACATCAATGATGTCAACGCCTTGCGCAATCATTTCTTTCGCTCGAATAATCGCATCTTCAAAATTAAAATGGCGACCACCATCTGCAAATGAGTCAGGAGTTATGTTGAGAATTCCCATTACCAGGGTGGGTTGATGCTCCATGCTTACTTCTTGCATTACTTCTTTAGAGTAGTAATAAGCGCCATAGCTTCAGCTCTTGTCGCAGGGTTTCGCAGATGTCCGCGTACAGCAGATGTGGTTGTTCGGGCTGCGGACTTACGAACTCCACGCATCGACATACACAAATGTTCACAATCAATCACAACGATTACGCCTGCGGGTTCTAGTACTTCAACCATGGCATCAGCAATTTGCGTTGTTAGGCGTTCTTGAACTTGTGGTCGACGCGAATACATATCAACTAAACGGGCTAACTTTGAAAGACCTGTTATTCGACCACTGGCACCTGGGATATACCCGATATGAGCAACGCCATGGAACGGGGTTAAGTGATGTTCGCAATGCGAGAAGACCTCTATATCGCGCACGATAACAAGTTCAGAATGTCCAAGATCGAAAGTTGTCGTCAAAATATCTTCAGGACTCTGCCACAGTCCTTCAAAATTCTCTTTCATCGCGCGAGCAACTCGCTTAGGAGTATCTCGCAATCCATCGCGGGTGGGATCTTCACCTATTGCTAAGAGCAGCTCTGTCACTGCTCTTTCAACCCGCTCGCCATCAAAAGCAGCTACGGCGCGACCCTCGTGAGGTCCCATCGCAACTGAATTGATGTCATCGTTATTCACTCTTAGGTGCAGCCTTCTTGCGCGTCTTACGTACTGGCTTTTCAGCGCTGTCTACATCAGCATCTGATGTATTAGATGAGGTGTCGGATTTAATTCGTGGAACAACCGGAGGTTTGGTTGAAGGAACACGAAGTGCCGAACCAGTCCAAGCAGGACGTGGCTTTACTTTCCGAACTTTTGCGAAGATCTCATCAATTTCATCCTTAAGAAGTGTTTCCTTCTCAAGCAAAATGACTACAAGTTCATCCAGAATTTCGCGATTGACTACAAGTATGTCGTAAGCCTCTTGATGCGCATTTTGAATCATTGTGCGAATTTCCTCATCAATGATTCCAGCAACTGCTTCAGAGTAGTCACGTTGGTGGCCATAGTCACGCCCTAAGAATGGCTCAGAATCGCTGGTGCCAAGTTTTATAGCACCTAGCTTCTCAGTCATTCCATATTGAGTAACCATTGCTCGAGCAAGGTTTGTAGCCTTTTCAATATCATTTGAAGCGCCTGTAGTTGGATCATGGAAAATTAGTTCTTCCGCGGCGCGACCACCCAATGAATATGCCAGTTGATCTAACATTTCATTTCGAGTTGTTGCGTAACGATCCTCATCAGGTAGCACCATGGTGTACCCAAGGGCGCGACCTCTTGGCATTATCGTAATTTTATGAACGGGATCAGTATGTGGCAAAGCATGCGCAACAAGTGCATGTCCACCTTCATGATACGCAGTAATCAATCGCTCTTGCTCAGTCATTAAGCGGCTCTTGCGCTGAGGACCAGCCATCACACGATCGATCGCTTCATCTAGCGCTTGAGTTGTAATTATCTTTGCATTTTCGCGAGCAGTTAATAGAGCGGCTTCGTTAAGTACATTTGCTAAATCAGCCCCGGTAAATCCAGGAGTTCGTTTTGCAAAATCTTCTAGGTTTACAGCCTTTCCTAGCGGCTTACCTTTTGCATGTACCTGAAGAATTGCGGTACGTCCTTTGAGATCTGGACGGTCCACGGGAATCTGGCGATCAAAGCGTCCTGGTCGAAGTAGCGCAGGATCTAGTACATCTGGCCGGTTAGTTGCGGCAATCAGAATAACTTGGCCGTTGGTTTCAAAGCCATCCATTTCGACCAGCAATTGATTTAGCGTTTGTTCACGTTCATCATGTCCACCGCCAAGTCCAGCCCCTCGTTGACGACCGACTGCATCGATTTCATCAACGAAGACAATCGCCGGTGCGTTCTCTTTAGCTTGATTAAATAAGTCACGTACGCGCGCAGCGCCAACGCCAACAAACATTTCAACAAATTCAGATCCCGAGATGGAATAAAAAGGAACATTTGCTTCACCAGCTACAGCTCGCGCAAGTAGAGTTTTACCGGTTCCTGGAGGGCCGTACAGCAAAATACCCTTCGGAATCTTTGCGCCAATATCTTGATATTTTTGCGGCTCTTTAAGGAAATCTTTTATTTCTTCTAATTCAGCCACCGCTTCATCGGCACCAGCTACATCTGCAAAAGTGTTCTTTGGTAACTCTTTATTATGAATTTTGGCGCGAGATTTTCCAAAACTAAAGACTTTATTTCCGCCGCCTGCATTTCCCATCATCAAAACGAGAAGGAAACCAATGAGGATGAATGGTCCAAAAGTATAAAGAAGTGTCGCTATAAACGAGGTGGTTGCAATCTTTACATTCCACGCCTTAGGTGGTGGATTGCTCGTCAAAAGTTCAACTATTTGTGGTTCTTGGTTGGCGACATAACTCGCTTCTAAGTGCGATGAACCTTTTACATAATTACCTGGGAGCAGCACTACCTGAATTTTTTGCTGGCGATCTATGAGTAAGGCAGATTGAACCTTATTCGCAGAAATATCAGCAAGGATCGTAGAGGTATCAACCTTTACATATGTTGGGCCCGAGTTTGATAGTCGGCCAAAAAATGTTACGACGATGAGACCAATCACGATCCAGAAAAGTGGACCTCGCATTAATTTGCGAATTCGACCCTTTGGTAACTTCATCTTATTCAGGGGTTCTTTTTTGCTCATGAATACACATGCTTCGATAGAACGCCGATAAAATCAAGATTGCGATATTTTTCATTGTAATCAAGGCCGTATCCAACTACGAATTCAGTGGGGATATCGAAGCCAACGTATTTAACATCTACTTCGACCTTAGCTGCTTCTGGCTTACGCAACATAGTAAGAATTTCAACAGATTTAGTTCCGCGGGATTCTAAATTTGATTTTAACCAAGCAAGAGTTAAGCCGGTATCAACAATATCCTCGACAATGAGAACTTCGCGATCGGTGATGTCTCGATCTAGATCTTTTAGAATACGAACAACACCACTTGATTTGGTTCCAGAGCCATAGGACGACACTGCCATCCAATCCGTTTCGATGTGACGATTGAGTGCGCGTGCAAAATCAGCCATTGTCATCACGGCACCTTTAAGAATTCCAATCAGCAAAATTTCCCGACCGGCGTAATCTTTTTCAACTTGGCGCGCTAATTCTTCGAGGCGATGATGAATCTCCTCTTGTGTAACTATGACGCGTTCAATATCGCTGCCTGCTGTTGCCAGATCCACGGCACTCCCTTTACTCGGTTACTCGGTTACTCGGTTACTCGGTTACTCATTTGCGGACGAACCCTGTTGTAAGAGCGAAAGTCTGCCCGAAATTCGCTCAACCTTCACACCACCTGGCAATGAGGTCGCTCCTTGGCCGTGCCACGCTGTGATGAGCGCCTCAACGGGTGTGATGTGGTCGTAAGTCAGGCTCCCCGAGGGGGCTCCAGCTTCGTAAATCAAGGCGCGCAGGACCCGAGATCGGATGGCTCGAGGTAGGGCTGCGAGTTGGTCAATGGCGAGTGCGTCACTCTCTTCCATAAATGTGGCGGCAATCAGATCAAGAGCATCTGCATCTTCGCGCAGAATCCGCGAAGAGCGAGCAAGTGCACTAGAAATTCCTGGACCAAGATCGCGTTCCATAATAGGCAGAATGTCATGACGAACTCTTACGCGTGAAAATTCTCGATTTTCATTATGGGGATCGCTCCATGGTGTCACGCTATTTTCGGCGCAAACAGATTCTGTCGTAGCTCGCGTAATGTGTAGAAACGGGCGAATATAAATTCCATTTACTTCGGGCATGCCAGAAAGTGAGCGCGTTCCAGATCCTCGGGCTAACCCTAGGAGAACGGTTTCAGCCAGATCATTTTCGGTATGACCTAAGAAAAAAACTGAAGATTTATAAGTGGCCGCGATTTCATCAAACGCGGCATATCGCGCACGACGAGCTGATGCTTCAATTCCATCGTTTAGTTCTACAACAATCCTTCGGCTCTCAACCTGGTTAAAGCCAAGCTCTTTGAGTTTAAGAACAGTTTGAGCCGCAACTTCTCGGGAGAGTTCTTGTAAGCCGTGATCAATTACAACTGGAATTACTTCGCGATCTTTAGCTTCCAGCAAGGTTGCAATTGCAAGTGCGAGGGAATCTGCTCCACCCGAAACACCTAACAAGATGCTGCCAGAAGTGCTCTCAATCCAGGGGCGCACCGCTTGGCGTGCGATCAGAGTGGAGTCCATTCTCCAATCCTAATCCGGAATTTAAACTCGGCCACCTGAGGGCATAAGTCCTTTTATGCTGTACATATCAGAGAACTTTAAGCCTGTTTTAGTTGAATTAGCTTCCCACATTTTGCCGTTGCCAGCATAAATTGTGATGTGATGAATATTTTGAATTGACCCATCATAAGAATAGAAAAGGAGATCGCCAGGGACAAGCTGACTTAGTGGGACTCGCTGAGTATCTACAAAGTAAAGCGCGGCATTAAGGCGCGACCAGTTTGGATACCCAAGCCCAGCAGATTTATAAGCTGCGTAGACAAGTCCTGAACAATCGAAACTACTTGGGCCCTGCGCTCCCCATACATAAGGTTTGTGCGCAAGAACTTGCTTAGAAGCGTACGCAACCGCTGCGCTTCGGATTGAATCAGTTGAACGAATTGTTGTACGGCCTTTGTAATTCTTATTTGGCCAAACTTTATACTGATTTGGCGTCACAGCTGCTTTTGCAGCGCTCGCCTCTTCTAAGAGAGCAAGTTGACGTTGTTGTTCTAATGTAATTCGGACATTGTGAGCACTTGCCAACTCTTTAGATAATTGATTTTGAATTGCCATCAATCGATTAACTTCATTTTGTTGAAGCGCTTTCGATTCATCAGCTGCTTTCTTGGTTGCAGCTACTTTTTCGGTCGCGACTGCTTGCGCAACTTTAGTTCGATCCGCTTCAATTTTTGCAGCTTGTGCAACTATTGAAGCTGCCTTAAAACGGGAAAGAGCAGCAGAATTATTAGCGCCTAACGAATCGAGCGTTGAAAGTCGATCCATAAGATCTTGTGGACCCGTTGCATGAAGCACGGATTCTAAATCTGTAAAGCCACTCCCCATCTTGTAAGCATTTTGCGCCATTCGACCAATCGTTTTATTCGCTTGGTTAACCGCGGCTTGGGCCAACGCATAGTGCGCTGCTGCAGCATGAGCTTGTTGGATTGCAATAACCAAGTCTGCTTGAGCTTTCTGATATTTGGCTGCCGCTATTTGCGCCATCGACGTAAGTTGGCGAAGTGTTTGAGTTGCTGAATTTAGTTTTGATTGAGCTGCAGCAGCCGCCTTTTGTTTAGCAACCTCGACAGCTTTAGCTGCATCAATTTGCGCTTGGGTTGGTTTCGGTGTTTTAGCAAAAGCTATTTCTTGGGCCGACGTCAATACCGCGACTATCAAGAGCGCAGAGAGCGCTGCAACCTGCTTTTTTCGTAAAAACACTTCACTCCTCTATCAACACGTCGACTGGGGGAATTTAGGGATGTCGGGTATGACTAAGTAGTAAATGGTAAAGGTTCAACCTCATAATTTTCTGAGAATTGCACTCAGTGCCGCCAAAATTCTTTAACTTGCCACATCTCTACGCTTAAAAAGAAGAGTTGCAATCCCTCCAAAGAGTAAAAGATAGGCCGCAGAAACGATAAGACCGCGCTGATAACTAAATACCGTGCCGCCACCCGTAGATATGGCTGAAAGAGCGTTGCCAGGTAACCACTTTGCAGAACTAGAAAGTATGGCGCTGAGAATATTTTCAAGAACCATAAACCAGAGAAGTGAAATAGATATTGCGCTCATTGGAGATTTCAAAATTATTCCAAGTGACATGCCAACTAATCCATACCCGATTGTTCCTAAGATCATATTTCCATAAGCAGTAAAGAAACCAGTGAATGCCTTGCTAGAAAGCCAGAGCTTCGTATCGATATGAGCGTGCCCAGACTCTCCATAAGATAAAGCAATATTCACGATAGCGGCCGAAGTGGTGAGCAAAATGACAAACGCAGTCATTGCAAAAAATTTGCCAGCCAGTAACTTCATTCGGGATGGTTGGCGAACCAACAGATTGCGAAGCGTTCCATATGTATATTCATTTGAACTTTGGCTTGCAAAAATTGTTAGCGCAATTAAACCGATGAAAAGACCCATTAATGTGAAGCTGTAGTAGCCACCATCAAATCTAGACATTGATTCAACGCTCTGCATCATTTCCCGGCCTCTGGGACGATCAGAAGCCGAACCAAGACGGAGAAAAATAAGAGAGGTAAAGAGGGTTGAAAGTGCGGCAACAATCGCAAATGTAACGAGAGTCAAACTTGGGCGCTTCATCTTGCGTAACTCAGCTTTAACGACATTTAACATTAATTTTCCTCCGTCATCTCAAAGAAAGTTTCTTCCAGTGTCGGTTGCTGGGTCGATATCGATGAAAGAGTTACTCCGGCCTCAAAAGCTGCGCGGTTAAGAACTGCTCCAATTTCGGCACCTACCGGTATGTAGATTGCGCCATTCTCGACCCGAGCTTGGTAACCCAATTCTTTAACAATCATTACCAATTTATTGAGGTCAACCTGGTATTCAGGTTTTGCAGATGTAATCGGCTTTTGGTTACCTAAGAGATCTTGCGTTCTTCCAGAAAAAATAACTTTGCCTTTACGTAGCATTACTAGATATTCAGAAATCATTTCAAGCTCGGACAAGATATGTGAAGATACAAAAACACTTGTTCCGTTCTCAGCCAACTCCTTAATTAACTCGCGAATCTCCTGAATTCCATTTGGGTCAAGCCCGTTTGTTGGCTCATCCAAAATAAGAAGTTGTGGTTCTGGAAGCAAAGCTGCAGCTATACCTAATCGTTGCTTCATTCCCAAGGAATAGGTTTTGAACTTTGAAGAACCTCGCTCACCAAGTCCAACTTTTTCTAGAAGTAGATCGACTCGTTCGTGTGGAAATCCACCTAAATCCGCTAAAACTTTGAGATTTTCACGGCCCGAAAGCATCGGATAAAAAGCTGGCCCCTCAATCATTGCGCCTACTTTAGAAAGGTATTTTTCGGGCGAGCGGATATCTTCGCCGAGAACTGTTCCACTTCCACCTGTTGGCGTAATCAATCCAAGAAGCATCCGAATCGTTGTAGTTTTTCCCGAACCATTTGGTCCCACAAACCCACATACCGATCCAAGTGGAACTTCAAATGTTGCGTGAGACAGAGCAGTTTGCTCGCCATAAATCTTTGTAAGGTCACTCACGGAAATTGCTAATTGCGACATGAAAGCATCGTAACAGTGGTCACTGTGTGTCAGTTCTCAGGAATGTGGACAGCTACTTAGAGGAAGACTCCAGCTACCAAGAGAAGTGAGTAGACGCTCAAATAGGTGATCGACCATTGGAATAACCTGCCAGCCGATTTCTCGGTTTCATCGGCGCTTAATTTAACGAGCTGCTGAACAAATCCCAGTGCGAGCAAAATTGTAATAACCCAAATCCACCAAGTGAAATGGGCGCTCCAGACGACCGCAATGGAGGAAATAACCATTCCGATTGTATGGAACCACATTTGAATCCGCACATTTTTGATTGATGCAACTACGGGAAGCATAGGAATCCCTGCAGCTTCGTAGTCATCACGATACTTAATCGCAAGTGCCCAAAAGTGAGGTGGGGTCCAGAAGAAAATTAATAGAAAGAAATACCACGCCGTTGCGGAAAGAGAATTTGTAACCGCAGCCCATCCAATTAGTACTGGCATGCATCCGGCAATTCCACCCCAAACAATGTTCTGCGAAGTTCTGCGCTTAAGACCAATTGTGTAGCCAAGAACATAAAAAAGAATTGCTACAAGGGTTAGGTAGGTCGC
This sequence comes from uncultured Actinomycetes bacterium, assembly GCA_903838475.1. Lineage (GTDB taxonomy): Bacteria > Actinomycetota > Actinomycetes > Nanopelagicales > Nanopelagicaceae > PALSA-747. The sequence continues at coordinate 29,898 of CAILYP010000052.1, forward strand.
AAGCGGGGTAGTCCAAACCCAAAAAATTGCTAACGAAATAATGGCAATAACGGTGGCAAAAATTGTGGCCGCTTTTATTGAGACTGCGCCAGTTGTGAGTGGGCGCTTATTAGTTCGCTTCATCAATTTATCTGAATCTACTTCAATCACCATATTGAATGCATTTGATGCCCCTGCCGCAAGCGTCCCGCCGATTAAAGTTGCTGCAGTAACAACGAGGCCCGGCACTTTGTGTGACGCAAGAAAAAGCGCTGGAAGTGTTGTAACGAGAAGTAATTCAACGACGCGCAGCTTCATCAGCGCTATATATGGCGCTACTGCGAAGCCTTTTCTTTCGTCGGTCACCTGGTTACTTTACCTCGGTATTTACCCATTGGCTTGACCCTCCGGAAGGCTCAGGTTCAGGCGTAGTGAGCGGAACTTCTGTATCAGGTTTTGCAATTGTTGCCAGCATTTTATCGATTGCAACTCTTGCTGCCTGCCGAACACTTTCACGATTTGCCAGTCGATCAGCAATCACCGTAAAGACATAAACTTTTTCGCCAACGTTCACATAGCCTGCCAGGCTAACGGTTGTATCGATCCAGCCCGTCTTTGCTTTAATAAGTCCGACTGCTGTTGGCGCATCCTTTATAAAACGATGCTTAAGCGTTCCAGAAACCCCAGCAAGCGGTAGCCCCGAATATATTGTTTGAAGGTCTGGCTCGGTTTTAATCTTAACAAGTAGCTCTGCAATCGTGCGAGCCGAGATTCGGGTTTCGTGCGATAAGCCAGCACCGTCCTTAACGACGAACCCCTCTGATGAGATGTTTAGCTCTGTAAACAACTTCTCAAAAGAGAATTGTAATCCGGTGGCATCTGCCGGAAATCCTTGCGCTTTTGCTGCCATGAGCGACATTCTGGCCGCCAACAAATTATCACTCCACAATAAAGTGAATTCAATAATTGAACCAAGCTTAGGTGAATTAATTTGTGCAAGAGGAGGTGCTACATCGGTTGTGTTTGAAATTGGGTGTGGATAAATCTTTAACTTTCCTTTGTAATATTTCTGTAATGCCTGAATATCTTGATAATAGATATTTTTATACATCAGTGAAATCGCTTTTACATCAGGAGACTTTTCGATTGCTTTATTAATTAGATATGGGAGAAAAGCACGGTGGTATTTTGTAGCATCAAGAGCGCTAGTTGTAAGCCAGGGATCACCCTCACCGATTAAAACAAATTTGTTACTTTTTTCAGTCGCACTGATACTGGTTGAAAAGATTTTCTCCGGACCGAAGGTTTTTAAAGCAGAAGTTGTAGAAACAAGTTTAAGAATTGACGCTGGAGCTCGAGTAACATCTGGATTGTTTTCATAAACAATCTCATTACTCATTGGATCTAAGAGCATAATTCCAGGGTTATTCAATACCGCTGTCTTTGAAAGAGATAAAAAAGCTGCTGGTATTTCAAGTGCGCTAGAAGAAGTAATGCCGACGATAGAGGACGCAATGACAGTAAATACCGCAATTAAGCGACCATAAAACTTCATGCAGCGATTATGCTCTTAATTTATTGAATCGACCCTGAGAGATTGCTGCGCCGAGCACCAGAATTATTGCTCCTATGGGTTGATTCCAGCTGATGTGCTCACCTTTAAAAATCCAACCAACAATTACGGCCACTACGGGCGTTACGTATGTGACTGTACTTGCGATCGAACTCCCAGCAGCAGCAATTATTTTAAAATTCCAAATATAGGCAAAACCTGTGCCAAAAGCTCCCAAGGCCAGCATCGCAAGTAATGGAGCTAAACGAAATTCATCTTTTGCTATACCGTCATAAAGATAGAGTGGTAAAAGGGTGATTGCAGCAACAGTAATTTGCATTGTTGCAGCAGCTTCGGGCTTAAGGCCTAACGGAATAATAAATTTTTTCGTATATGGAAAAGAGATTCCATAACATGTCACTGCGGCAAGTAGAGCAAGAATTCCAACGAGATTGTTGTGGCCTAACCCTTTCCAAACTCCGAGGACGATTAGTACGCCAAAACTGCCGATTATCAAACCAATTATCTGAAAGCTTCTTGGCTTCTCTTCGCGGAATACAATCAAAATTGCGATCAAGGTTACAAGCGGAGTTGTTGCATTAATAATCCCAGCTAAGACCGAGGTGACCCGTACTTCAGCAAATGCGAAAAGGATTCCTGGAATGATATTTTGGATTAAAGCTAGGAGCCATAATTTGATCCAGATATGACGTTCGCGAGGAAATGAAATCCCCCTAATTTTTGAATAAATTAACAATGTAATCGCGCCAAGTGCACAACGCCCAAAGGCAACTCCGAATGGCGTGAGAAATTCCAACCCCATTTTAATAAATAGAAAGGAACATCCCCATACGGTTCCAAGGGCTATGTAAGCCGGAAGCCAGTTCCAACCTTTAGCGCTTTTATTATTCAAGCCGCCTCCAACTACAGTTACACCATGACCGAAGCAGTGATTGGACCAGGTGAGTTCTACCCCGTTGTTGGAGTAGGTCCTCATCCTAAGCCATGGCCCGAAGATGAACGCTTAGACGCAGAATTGCTTGAAAATGGCGACCGCCGGAATGTTCTTGACCATTATCGTTATTGGAAAGTTGAAGCGATAGTTGCTGATCTAGATACAAAACGGCATGACTTACAGATTGCAATTGAGAATTGGCAGCACGATTTAAATATTGGTTCAATAGTTAGAACTGCAAATGCCTTTAATGTCAGCAAAGTTCATATTGTTGGGAAACGCGATTGGAATCGACGCGGAGCAATGGTGACCGATAAGTATTTGCACGTACTCCATCACCCGACTGTGGCTGATTTCAAAATCTGGTGTGATAATAATTCGATTCCAATAGTTGGAATTGATAACTTGCCAATATCAAAAGAAATCGAATCGAGCTCACTACCGCGCAAATGCGTTATGTTCTTTGGACAAGAAGGCGCTGGCATGTCAGATGAAGGGGTTGAAGTCTGTACGGAAGTACTCGCTATTCGCCAATATGGTTCAACTAGATCAATGAATGCATCAGCTGCTGGAGCTATTGCAATGTACGCATGGGCTATGCAGCACCTAAATAACAATTAATTAATCTTGAATGACCTCAGTTATTGCTGTTAATCGGCGCTCAATTTCATCTGCTTCGATATTTCGATCCAAAACTCGAAGAACTCCGGCAATCTTCTTCTCGACTTCAACAATAAACTCAAAATCTTTCCATTCTGAATCAGTCGCTGTATCAAGCACTCTTTCTAGGGTTTCTAGACCTTCAGGGGCTTTGCCGCAAAGGACTTGCGCTTTACCGAGCTCAAGAAGCGAATACATTTCGCGGCGGTGATCATGAGCGGTCACAAATACGTCCAGCGATTTCTGAGCCGCAGCGAGCGCAGTTTCGCCCTCGCCTAGTTCTATATAGCAATGTGCAATTTTCTGATCGCACCTTGCCACATTTACTACTTCTTTAATTTCTTTAAAGATAGCGCGGGCTTCCTGAAACGCAGTCAAAGCTTCATCATGTTCACCTAATTCTCGGTGAGCACAACCAATTAAATGTAAATCGTTAGCGGCGCCAGATTCATTGCCATCAATCAAATGTTCTTGAACGCAATCGCGCATAGTCTCGATTGTCTTTCGATACTCCTTGGAACCAAACCACCATTCACCTAATGTGCAGGCAAGTTCAATGGCTATCGGCGATTTTGATTCGCGAAGGAGTTCAACGGCTTTACTCATTGCACTTGCTGCTTCACCTATACGCTTTAGTTGATTGAGGTTGTAGCCGATAGCTGAATATGCTTGGGCTAATCCATCGGAAGCAGAGCCTGGTTCTAATTGCGAATAAATGTCTCGCGCGGTTTCGGCCAGTGCAAGAGCTTCGTCATACTGTCCACGCGCATAAATGCGGGCGCTCAATTCATAATAAGTGTTAGCTCTATCTAGGCCACTTGTCTCCGGGATTCTGTCCCACAACATTTCCTCAGAAACAATATCTTCCGACTCCATATCGTCTTCGCTCATGGTGCCCTCCGATCTGCCTAATCCAGGCCACTAACTGATACCCCACCCTAGCAAGAAGTATCAAAATGGCATCAGGAGTCGCTCCGAAACACTGTCCCTTGCCCAACGACCACGCAACTACGATGTGCCTATGAACCTAGATCGGCGCGGTTTCTTAAAGTTTGGGACGGCCCTTGCAGCTGGAGCTTTCATCGATCCGCTGATTAGCCCGCTAGCCCACGCCCTCTCCCCAGACATTACTCATGGGCCGCGCGCTGGAAAGAAAATCGCCCTGACTTTTCACGGCGCTGGTCCAACTGCTTATGCCAACTCGCTTCTGGATATCTTTAAAAGTACATCTACTCCCGTAACTGTTTTTGCCATTGGAGCGTGGCTAAAAGCTAATCCAACTATGGCTAAGAAGATTGTGGATGGTGGCCACGACATCGGAAACCACACAATGAATCATTTCCAGATGAAAACGCTGAGCGCGTCCAAAGTAGATAGTGAGATTTCTGGCTGCGCAAAAGAGCTAAAAACTCTCATCGGCAATCATGGTGCCTTTTTTA
>CAILYP010000053.1:0-1503 GCA_903838475.1 uncultured Actinomycetes bacterium
AGCACGGTGTCGATACCTGATACAAACTCATTAATAGCCGTTGGATCTATTGGATGAATCATGCCGAGTTTGAGAATTCGAATTCCAGCTGCTTCACAGGCTTCCAGATTTAACCCAATTCTTGCCAGTGATTCGATTAGATCTAAGTACGTCTTTCCAGCTGCAATGATTCCAAGTTTGTCGGATGCAGACTTGGCTACACACTTATTCAACCCATTTGCAGACGCATACCGCATGGCCATTATTGGTCGCTGACTATTTAGCGTTGCCTCCAGACTTAAAGTCGATGGTGGAAGTAAAAATCCAGTCAATGCATGCTGAAATTCAACTCCATTGATTACATTGTCAGGTTTAACTATCGATATTCGATCGACATCTATATTGACTGCAGATGTTCCATCTGCAACATCTGCGACTATTTTTAGTGCAGACCACATGCCGCTTGCACGCGACATTTCAATTGCATGCCGGCCATAGTCAAGTAATTCCTGTTGATCGGCAGGATATAAAACTGAAACTCCAACAGCAGCAAGGACAGATTCCGACCAAGAAGGGATTGTTGATGACTTGCTTGCTGAGTCATCCCCAACGAATAAGACAACACCACCTTTGGGGTCTGTGCCTGCCATCGCTGCATGTCGCAATGCATCGATTGAACGATCTAGGCCAGGGGCCTTGCCATACCAAGCACCGACTACGCCATCCACTTTCATTTCAGCTTCTCGAGTATGAGCTACTTGACTCCCAGCTACCGCAGTAAGTCCTAATTCCTCATTAACTCCCATCACGTGCACGATTCCGTACTCGCTGAGCAGTTCTCGTTGGTGGCTCAACTCCAAATCGAAAGTGGCAATTGGGGAACCGGGATACCCAGATACGAAAGACCCCGTATTCAATCCCGCAGCACGGTCTACTCGCATTTGATCAACTAATACGCGCACGAGTGCTTGCATACCGGTCAGAACTACCGTGCCATTTGTGGATTCATAACGTTCGTTTAGCGGGGAATTTTGTGCCACTTGATTTAATGTCCTCTTTGATGCGGGCCAGAATAACTAATTTCATCTTATTCGAAATTAAAAAGTAAGACACGGGAATGCAAGGGTTCGTAGGTGCTGGTGCAACGTATTGTGATGATGTGGCGATAAATCGAAGAGCATTTATTAGAGGCGGACTCGCAGCGGGAGTTTTGGGTGGAATGGGGCTTTCGCTCAAAGCGCTATCAGGTAAAGGCAGCGCTCAGCCGGTTCAGACGCCCTCCACAAGCGCGACAACAGCAACAGCCAGGGCAACTAACTCGCCTAGTCCAGAAATGCCTTCGCCAAGCACTACCGCTCTGGCTTCGAATTCCGATATCAGCCACTTACTGACGAGTACGAAAAATGTTGCCTTAACATTCCACGGCGCTGGAGATGCGAAATTAGCGCAAGCAATTTTGGATGAGGTTAAGAGCGCTGGGATCGGCATTACTGTTATGGCAGTTGGAACCTGGGTGGTAGAACA
>CAILYP010000054.1:0-7474 GCA_903838475.1 uncultured Actinomycetes bacterium
AAGTCTTTAACCAAGCTTGAACGTTGGAAGTCATTTACGCCGAGTGCTGTATAAATTGCCTTGCCACCTGCACCGAGAACATTGAAAGTTCCATAAACATCGTAACCAGGGTTACCGTTGAGTGCTGGATCTTGCTTGATACCAAGCAAACCAGGACCAGAAACTGAGGCAGTGATATCAATCTTATCTGCTCCAACTAGGTCGTTTGCAAGTGCGCCAGAAGCATTTGAAAGATTAACTCTAACAAGTGCACACTGACGTCCATTGAACTTTGGATCAGCGTAGCAATTTGTTGAAGCAACAGTTGTTGTCTCATTAATTGCTCCAGTGAAGATAGCGCCCGCGGTATTAATATCATTTGTTCCATTATTATACGACCAAGCAGGAATCATGTATGTTGTTGAAGCAGTTGCGTTAGCAGCAGTCTTTGCTGCAACTGTAACTGTCCAAGTAACAGCTGTTGAGTTTAGAACTGTAGAAATCAATTTCACAACATATGTACCTGAAAGTGTTGGTGAAAATGAAAGCGTATAGTTTCCAACTACTGCAGCTGGACCGGCAAGTCCATTATCGGTCATAATGGTTTGACCTGAAGCGAACTTAGTTGCGTTGTTATCAGTTGTACCTGTTGCCACAGTTGAGAACGATGGATACAAGAGGTTTCCAGCAGGAGCTGAAACTAGGAATGCAGATACTGTGTCTGTATCTGAGTGTATTACGCCTGTTGCAAGGAAAGAATCAGTAACAACTACTGATGCTGAGTGCCCTGCAGTTACAGATGTTGAAGCAGCTGACAATGTCAGTGCTTCTGAAAAAACTACGGCTTGCGCTGAAACAGCCGAGAACCCACCAAGGGTGAGTGCAACAGCAGCAACAGCGGCAATGCGCTTAATGCTTGTCTTTGTAGACATTATTTTCCTTTCAGAAAAAGTCGAACCTGAGACGTTCCCAGATCCGGCTTGGCCCAAAATGACGCTCTCATAAGTAATGAGAGGGTCATTTTTCTGAAAGGGCTGTGATGCCTAAGGTTTTGTGACGGCGCCCTGCCCATCTGCCTGCCAGGCGCGTACGTAATCGATGTTCATCGTGGATGTGTTCCATCCAGTCCAGCTGCCACCGTAGTAACTTCCATCCGGGGCGATGGCGTTATTGAAGATAAGGAAAAATGGTGCGTTAAAGCTCCAATTAGGTCCATTAATGGTTGATGGAGTTTGCGTTTCATACAATTCTCCATCAAAGTAGAACGAGACGCTGTTTGGAAGCCAGAGAACTCCATAGGTGTGGAATCCAGCTGTGATATCTGATGAAGCTGTCTTTATGGCCGTTACGAAGGCATGTGCGCCTCCACCGTTCTTATAGTTCAAACTTCCATGGACGAGAGTGGGCTTGTCTCCTCCGGCCTCGACAACATCGATTTCACCACTTGAGGGCCAGCCAACTGAAGTGATGTTGGTTCCCAGCATCCAAAAGGCTGGCCAGTTAGCACCGCCTGCGGGCATCTTAATTTTTGCTTCGATGTAGCCGTATTGAAATGCAACTTTCCCTTGGGTGTCTAGGCGACCGCTGACGAAGTCACAGGTTCCGCTCCATGCACCGCAGGCACCGGAGTCCGATGGAAGATTGCTTGTGGTGTGTGTTGCAGTGATCGCAAGATTGCCTGAGCCATCTTGATTCACTGCGGACGGTGCGTAATGCTGTACTTCGCCGGTCACACAGGTGGATCCACCGTTCGTTGCGGCGGCGCCACAATTGCGAGCAGTCCACGTCTTAGAGTCGATTGCGTTTGAGTTGCTATTGAATTCATCGGACCAAAGCATGGCCCCGATTGTGTGGCCAGCGATGCTTGGTGGGGGAATGTTCTGCTTGAAACGTGCTGTAAATGATTGGCTTGTATTTGCTGCGTCGGTACGAGTTGCCTCGGTCTTACCATCACTCCACCCATCAAAGCCGTAGCCATCATCGGCCGTGGCTGTAACTGTGCTGCTTTGAGCGCCAAAAGCAATGCTTTGCTTACTCTCGCCTTTAATGGATCCATGTGGGTCGGCCACGTAAGTAATAGTGACTTTCGCCTGCTTGAAAGATGCAACCAAGGTGGTGTCTTCTTTAGGTGCGTCAGATCGGGTGGCATTTGTAGCGCCATCGCTCCATGCGACGAATTCATATCCTTGACCCGGAACAGCAGTTACCGCTGATCCAGAAGTTCCAATTTCAATTTTTTGCGATGGGTTACCAGAAATAGATCCGTGTAAATCAGATCCATAACTTAACTGGATGTAAACGATGGCTGGCACAGTTGGTTTAAGTACCCAAACTAATTTCTTTGCTTTCTTTGTACAAATAAGGGTTGCTTTCCCAACGGTGGCGCTCTTACCCGCAGTCGTACACACCGCGCCAGCTTTAATAGTTACTTTTATTGCAGCATGCACCGGGGTCGATGTTGTGACCGTAAGGTGGCAGAGAAAAACCCCGGTAATGAACCTTTTAGTTGTTACTTTCACCGGGGTTTCCCTATTCTTTTTGATGGTTGTTTGTATTACTTCTTAAGTGCGTATCCCTTAGGACAAACCGGCTTAGCACCAGTTACTTTCTTGGAAGCTTTGCCCTTTACGCATGTGATTGTCTTTGATGCTGTTGCTGCTTTTGGTCCTGCGTAGATATCGAAGGTTACAAGGTCGGTGTCTTCAGCCTTGTCATCTGTGATTCCAGCAAGCACAGGCTTGATTGTTCCAAAGAGTCGAGCTGGCTTGATGGCTCCACGATCTTGATTTGCAGTAGCAGGGGCCACTTCTAGCGCCTTGGTATCTGTATTTGTGAGCTTAAATGTGACATTTCCCTTTGCATCGGTAACGCCAACAAGCTTGGCCCCGAACGTTGCATCTACTGCAGCTGGAGGTGCAATCTTTGTTGAGCCTGAAGTCCAGCTAGCTTTTGAGCCACTGTATGCAGAGTTAACATAAAGTTCGACCGTTTTATTTACCCCAGGAGCAGTGCCATCAAGTGTGACGTGATAAGTAAGAGAGACGGTACTGCCTGCAGCCAAGTAAGTGTAGAAAGCCTTCGTCGCTGGTGAATAATACTGAGCGATATCGCTTGTTGAATCGACGCTGTTTGCAGATGTGTAAACAGGTGAAATCAAGCGAATAGAAGGATTTGGAGTAACTACGACTGGAGGTTGAGTTGCCGTAGGAGTTGGTGTTGGTGTCGCCGTAGGAGTAGGCGTCGCCGTTGGAACCGGCCCAGGAGCCGGAGCAACCTTTGCAGTAACACCATTCATAAAGTGAATCTCCAAAATATCAATATCTTGGGAGGTTTGCGCTTTACCAAGATCTGCCGCTGAAATTGTTCCAACGAAAACTTGAATCTGGGTATACGCATTATCGCGGTTGTACGTTGGTGTTGTGATTCCATCATTTGCAATTGCAGGATCGCCAGTTGCATCGGTATTTATTACAGAGAAAGAAATCTTTCCGTTTGAATCCGTTGTTGCCTGCGCAAGTAAACCTGAGTTTGGTCCGCCCTTAGGTTTTCCAATCGCAGTTCCTTCAAGGGTGGTGGAAGTGGATGTACCAATTGAATAAGCAGGGTTGTAAACAATGGTCACGATTGTGTTCGGGAGAATATTTCCTGATGCATCTTTTACGATGTACTGGATATCTACTTTTCCACCTGCTGGAGCAACTGCTTGCCAAAGCTTTACTCCTGCTGTGTAGTACTTAACAAAATTGTTGTAGTCAGCTTCTGCTGCCTTATTTTCAACAGCCCAGGCAATACCAGCTGCTGACGCTTGGTTCCAGCGAAGTGAATTTCCAGTTGCGGCGTGTGCGCCAGAGGTACTAACCGAGCCCAAGATCAAAGCGGCTACCGAGATGGCTCCCAGGATCTTCTTCTTATTCATTCTTTCCCTTTCGACGTTGAGCGGTTACTTTTTAAATACTTTTCCTACTCCGTTGATGGAGTAGTAGTGGATGTAATCGATACTCATTTGTGCTTTATTTAAGGCTGGGTCCAAGTCTCCAGTGAATTCCCCGCCCATTGCAAGGTTGAGAATCAAGAAGAATGGCTGGTTATAAACCCAGGTACCTGAACCGGGATCTTTCGAATCTGCGGCAAAGTAGAGATTGTCATCGACATAGAAATCGATATGGTTTTTCTTCCATTCAATTGCATAGGTGTGGAAATCATTGCTGAGCGGGTTCGGTCCATCGTAGACAGATCCATATCCGCCCCCCGAACTTTGGAGGCCGGGGCCATGCAAGGTTCCAAATGCCGTCGTCGGCATGGATCCGCGTTGTTCGAGAATGTCGATTTCACCTGCATCTGGCCATGGAATCCCTTTGAGCAAATCTGTACCAAGCATCCAAAACGCAGGCCACGTCCCAAGACCAGATGGCGTCTTCATGCGAATCTCCATGCGGCCATATTGGAAGGAAAGTTTTCCGGCGCTCTTTATTTTGGCACTCGAAAACTGGCAGGCAGAGCAGGCATTGAGCATCTTATTAATCTTGGGGTCATTGCTGACGGCTAGAAGTGATGAATCCGCAATTCGGTTAGCGGTGATCACTAAATGGCCGGCGCCATCAAGGCCAATGTTTGTCGGGTCTTTGGTGTAATACTCGAGCTCGCCATTTTGATTAAGTCCGCCAAGTTCAGGAACCCAAGATTTGGAGCTGGGGAGGGTGTTTTTCTTTCCGGTGAAATCATCGGCCCAGAGCAGTTTGTACGTCGTAATTTTGTTTGCCGCCGTGGCGGGGGCTTGGACTGCAAATCCTGTGAGCAAAGCGAGAATGGATGCAGCGGCAATCTTCGCTTGCTTGGCTTTCATCACTTTCATCACTTTCACAGTCTTACTTTGCACCCGCCGCCCCTCTCACTTTTGCCAGCCATGCTCAAAATCGTTTGTCACGCTTTCATAACAATTCAAAAATAAGGGTTTTCTACCTTGCCAACCGACCCTATTTCCACTTAACTTCCTTCTGTGAAACCGCTTTCATAGAATTCCAAGCCTACACACAGTTTGAAATTTGATGAAATTTGGACTCGCATAACTTTAAAGCAAATGACGCCACAGTCAAGACCTTGGGAGCTGAAATGGGATTGAAAAATTTCTCTAATATGAAGTCGCGAATGGCTGTTGCATCAATTGCAGCTGCAGTAATCGGACTCGGAGCATTTAGCGCTCCTGCAAAAGCCGCTGATCCAGTAACAATCACCATCTGGACATTTGGCGATGTTATTCAGCGCAATCTTGTTGCTGAATACAAAGCACTTCACCCAGAAGTTACTCTTCAAATTAAGAAGTCTGATCTTGATCCACTTGATGGAACCAACATGGTTACTGCATGTACCTCTAAGACCGGTCCGGACATTGTGGCAACAGAGGTTTCGTATTCAGGTTACTGGCGTTCATATCCAAAGTGCTTCACTGATCTTCGCACGATGAAGACAACTGGTGAGCCAACTGCAAATATTGCTGCAGGTTTAAGCGCTAGCGATATTAAGGCTAACTACCTTCCTTGGCGCTGGGCACAAGGCGTTGCATTTGACGGTAGCGTTATTGGAATTCCAACGGATGTCGGCGGATTAGAAGTTGCATACCGTACTGACTTGTTTAAGAAAGCTGGACTCCCAACAGAACGCGGAGCTGTCGCAAAGCTTTGGCCAACATGGGATAAATTCATCGCAACAGGACAGAAGTACAACGCAAAACTTTCTGCTGCAAATAAGAAAGCTGGCATGGGATTTATCGATAACGCCGGAACTATTTATGCAGCAATCATGAACCAAGGAACAGCCAAATATTATGCAAATGATGGAACGGAAAATGGAAAGCTCATTTACGACACAAATCCACAGGTGAAGTTGGCTTGGAATACAACAATTAAAGCAACACAAGCTGGAATTGGAACGCGGATAGGCCAGTACACATCTGATTGGAATATCGGAATGAATAAAGGCACTTTCGCAACAATTTTGGCGCCAGCCTGGATGATGGATTACATCAAAGCTCAAGCACCAGATACTGCCGGTAAGTGGGATATTGCCGATATGCCTGGTGGCGGTGGAAACCAAGGCGGAACTCAACTTGGAATTCCTTCGTATGCGCAAAATAAGCAAGCTGCGTATGACTTCTTGACTTGGTACTTAGCGCCAGCACAAGAGCTAAAGGTGTTCAAGACTTATGGCTTGTTCCCTGCAGCATCTGTTCTTTATAAGGATCCAGCACTCACTGGCTACACCGATCCATTCTTCAACAATGCTCCTGTCGGAAAAATTTATGCAGAAGGCGTGCAAACACTGAAGCCTATTTTTGAAGGTAAATTGCAGCGCGCAATTGATACTGCAATTGGCGCAGGACTTGGAAGAGTGGCCGCTAAGAAGATGACGGCTGAAAAGTCATGGGCACAAGTTCTGAGTGACCTTAAAAAAGTCGTCAATAACTAAATTAATTAACAACCAATCAATCTGTTAGTAGAGCGGAAGTTGATGAGCATTATGACCAAGGGTGAGCGAGGCAAAACTTCGCTCACCCCATGGAAAAAGAATCGGAAGCCCGAGGCTTTTCCTGGTGTTCGCTCGCTAAATGGTAAATGGGGCTATCTATACGTCGCTCCATTCATTTTTATGTTTGTCGTGTTTGGGTTAGCTCCAGTTCTTTACTCTGTTTACATCTCCTTTTTTCATTGGGACCCACTAGGTTCTTCTAATTTCGTTGGGCTCAGAAACTTTAATAATCTGCTGCATGACTCAGATTTCTGGTTATCAATTCGAAATACTTTTAGCATTTGGGGACTCTCGACTTTTCCACAAATGTTCATGGCAATCGGACTAGCAAACATTTTGCGCAATACACGCCTTCGTGGCAAATCTTTCTTTCGCACAATTCTTCTAGTTCCAAACATCACTTCAGTCATTGCAATTACGATTGTATTTAGCCAATTATTTGGCCGCGACTTCGGAATCATCAACGATATTTTGAGCTGGGCTGGACTTGGGCACCATATTGATTTCATCGAAGGAGTGATCCCAAGCCATATCCAGATTGCGACGATGATTACGTGGCGATGGATTGGTTATAACACCTTAATCTTCTTGGCATCGATGTTGGCTATTCCAAATGAGCTCTATGAATCTGCATCTGTAGATGGCGCTACTAAACGCCAACAATTCAGATTTGTAACTTTGCCACAGCTTAAGAACACCATCACCTTCGTTCTGATCGTGGGCACTATTGGTGGTCTACAAGTGTTCGCCGAACCGCAACAATTGGCAGCAGATGGTGGATCTAGCAATCAATTCCTTACCTTGACGCTTTTCCTCTATAACCAAGCATTCGTGAATAATAAATATGGCTATGCGGCCGCTATTGGAATCATGATTACATTTATCGTGTTGATCATTTCGACGGTTAACTTCTTTATCTCGCGCAAGATTTCAAATGATGGAACTCGCTGATGGCTACAAAATTAAAGAAGCC
>CAILYP010000055.1:0-27755 GCA_903838475.1 uncultured Actinomycetes bacterium
ACCTTCATAAGTCGAAAGTTGTGAATCTTCGGCGTAGGCAGTCGTTGTGAGATCAAGGAGCCAAGAAGCTACAACTGAACCTCGGCGCCACACTTCAGTAATCTCAGCTAAGTTCAAGTCGTACTTAGTCTCATTGTGATTTCCAACAGATGTTGGATGTTTGATTCCATCACCCGCAGCATGAAGCAGATTTAGCCCCTCTGCATATGCAGCCATCGCTCCATATTCAATTCCATTGTGAACCATTTTTACAAAGTGGCCAGCACCAACAGGGCCGCAATGATAAAAACCAGTTTCGGCTTGAGATGGAGTCCCCGTTTTCCCTGGAGTACGTTGCGCCGCCTCAACGCCGGGAGCAAGTGCCTTAAAGATTGGATTTAGTCGCTCGACAACATCTTTCTCCCCACCAATCATCAGGCTATAACCACGTTCTAATCCGAAAACTCCGCCTGAAGTTCCAACGTCAACAAAGTTAATCTGCTTTTCAGCAAGCCAATCAGCGTTTGCAATATCGTCACGATAAAAAGAATTTCCTCCGTCAATAATTGTCGAACCTGGGGCTAAGTGTTCAGCGATTTTCTTAATAGTCTCTTTTGTAACTTCGGCTGGAACCATTACCCACACTACTTGCGGGTTCGCATCGTTGTTATATGAAGCCAAATCAGCAAGCGAGGTTAATCCCGTAAAACCCTCTTTAGAAAGTGCGGCTACCGCATCTGAGCTCACGTCAAAGACTGAAATACTGACTGGGGTCGAAGGGTCGATATGCTTTTGAATACGACGGGCGATATTTGCACCCATGCGCCCAAGCCCAATCATTGTGAATTGCAGTTGTGTACTCATCTATCTCTCCACTTCTTCCATGTATTGCTTCGTGCTGCTTCGTAACTTCTTAACTTCTTAAATCTTTAAATCTTTAAATCTGTGGCGATTGTCATCTGGCCAAACTTCCCAGCTTCCTTTAATAGCGCAACTGGGCCTTCATCTCGAGCGATAAATTTTGTGAGCGCTTCCCGCTTTGTCTCGCCTAGAACAAAAATGTAGATTGCAGAGGATTGGGAAAGTCGATCTACGCTGATGCTAACCCGCTGCGCTGGTGGCTTAGGAGAAGTATCCACTGCCACAGCCGATTTTGTGTGATGCGCGGTCGTGACAAGCCCAGGGAAAAGGGAGGCGACATGGCCATCTTCACCCATACTCAGAATAACTGCATCAAACTTGTGCTCCCCGAGGGTCTTATCTAGTTGCGCACCATATTCATCAGCTGCATCCTTGAGAGATAGTTCTGTCGGAGATGAAACTCGATGAAAATTAATTTCGATAATTTTTATATGCGAGCATTTCTCAAATTGAGCAATGAGATTCGTATCTGTGCGATCAGGGTCTGAAAGTTCGGTAAATCTTTCGTCACTAAACCAAACGTGTAGAACGAGAGGATTGCCTTCGAGTGACCCATTTTGGGAGAACGCTTCAGAATTGAGAAGGCGAAAGAGTTGGGTATCTAGTGTGCGGGCAATCTGAGTACCCGTGCGGCCACCAGTAAGGACTATGTGAGCAGACTTTTCTTGTTGCCAGCTATGCGCGATGGAAGCGAGGGCCTTTTCGACAATCGTCGAAACTAAAACCCCTGATGAGGGGTCGACGATGGTCGTTACGTTCATAGTAGCGGGGACAGGATTTGAACCTATGACCTCTGGGTTATGAGCCCAGCGAGCTACCGAGCTGCTCCACCCCGCGTCGGTAGTCGAATCTTACTTTGATTCGACGAGCGACGCAAAATGAGAAGCCATTCCACTCTTAATTTCCGGTATTAATACCAGAAACGACTACTTATTTACCAGCAGCTTGTGCCTTAATTGCATCACTGATAGCGGAACGAAGGCGATCTTGCGCTTTTCCATATGCTGCAAAATCTCCATTCTTTAACGCTGTCTGAGAATCCTTTAACGCACTTTGTGCAGCAGCGAGAGCGGCCTTTACTGAACTACTGACTACTGTCGTTGATGTCGATGTAGAAGTAGATCCAGTGTTGTTTAAGGTAGTTCCAGAATTACCACCGAAGACTTGATCGAGTGCCGACTTCAAATTATTGTCGAAACCGATTTGATCGCCGAAGGAAACTAGGACTTTCTGTAGAAGTGGATATGCAGCAGAGTTTGATGTTGCCCTCACGTAGACAGGTTGAACATAAAGCAATCCGCTACCAACTGGGAGTGTGAGCAAGTTACCCAGTACAACATCTGATCCACCTTGACGCAGCAATGAAAGGGCGGCTGCGACTTCTGGTTTTGCTTCAAAGTTAGATGCAACTTGTGAAGGTCCAGGAATGTTCGTCGAACGTGGAAGCTGAAGTACCGTCATCTTGCCGTAATTTGGTCCCGCATCAGAATTCACAACAGCCAAAGCCGTTAGATTCTGGCGCCCACCGCGAGGTACAAAGGCGGTAGAAAGCGTAAAGTCTTGTGTTTTACCACCAGGCAATTTCATGGTCTGGTAAAGCGGAGGCTGAGCTCCTGCATTTGCACCAAGGGAAGATGGATCACTTGGTATGCGCCAGAAATCTTGACCGCCGTAAAAAGCACCGGCGGTAGTGACGTGATACGTACTCAATACATCTCGTTGTACTTCGAAAATATCTGCTGGGTAGCGAATATGTTGAAGTAGAGCCGAAGAAATAGTGCTCTTAGCTTTTACGGTTCCAGGGAAAGCCTTTGACCAGGTTTTCAAGACTGGATCTTGAGTATCCCACTGATACAACGTCACAGTTCCATCGAAGGCATCGACAGTTGCTTTCACTGAGTTGCGAATGTAGTTCACATTCTTATCTGCAAGTGGAGCTACCGACGAGGTTGCTGCGGTTACTGAGTTACTTGTCGCCGTAGCCAAATTTGTGAATTTCGAATATGGATAGCCCGCGCTTGTCGTGTATCCATCCACGATCCACAGAATTTTTCCATTGACGATTGCTGGATAAGGGTTGCCATCGAGAGTTAACCAAGGTGCAACTTTCTGCACTCGAGTACTTGGGTCGCGATTGTAAAGAATCTTAGAATCGGCGTTTACTAGGTTTGATAGCAATATTCGCTGCTCTTTATATTTAACAGCAAACAAGATCCGATTAATCATGGAGCCCATTGGTACTCCGCCTGTACCTGTATACGTGTAATTCTTCTGACCGTTTGAAGAAGTATCGTCTGGATAATCTAGCTCTGCAGGAGCGGAGGTTTTTGCGCCGCCAATGATTGAATAATCTGGCACATTCTCACCGAAATAAATGCGAGGCTGAAACTTGCCAAGCCCATTCGTAGGAGGAATATTGCCGACCGAGAAGTTTGGCTTTCCATCAGCATCAACAGTATTTGCATACGCACCGACAAATCCGAATCCATGGGTGTAAACCAAGTGATCATTAATCCAATTTCGAACCGGGTTACCCGCAATATTTAATTCGCGAACGGCCACAATTGTGTCTCGGCTCTTGCCGTTAACGGTATAGCGATCAACATCCAAAGAGTCAGGAAATGTGTAGTACGGCTTGATCTGCTGAAGCTGCCGGAAAGTTGCTGAAACAACATTCGGGTCAATAAGTCTGATATTTGAGATTGTCGAAGCGTCATTAGCAAGCTGTCCAGCAGCGGTAGAACTAACCGCTTGATAATCTTCAACCGTCACACCGCTTAATCCATAAGCAGCTCGGGTTGCATCGATATTTCGTTGAATATATGGAGCTTCCTTCGAGGATTCACTTGGCTTAACTGTGAACTGCTGAATGAAGGCAGGATAAATTCCAGCGATAAGGAGTGATGAAATAGCAAGCAGCGCAGTACCCGCTGCCGGAAGGACCCATGAGCGACGAACAATATTTGCAAAGAAAAGAAGTGCACAGATAACTGCAATTCCCGCAAGAATTGCTTTAGCTGGAAGTGTGGCGTTGACATCTGAATATGCAAGACCTGTAATCAACTTTCCTTGCTTCAAAGCCAAGTTATATCGATCTAACCAATACGCCACAGCCTTCAATAGAACAATTGCGCCAAGTAGAACTGAAAGCTGAACTCGAGCTGCAACCGTTGTGCGATCTTCACGAACTTGTGGACGAATTCCCCCATAAAGATAATGAACGCCTGCAGAAATAAGGAGAGTCAATATGACCAGGGAAATTCCCCAAGAAAGAAGTGATTGATACATCGGCAACTTAAATGCGTAGAAAGAAATATCTTTGCCAAATTGCGCATCTTTAACTCCAAAAGGAGTTGCATTCTTAAATTGGAGCCATGTCTGCCATAAACCACTGCCGGAACTTCCAGCGAAGTAAAAGATTCCAATCGCGATAGCCGCAATGACGGTTTTACGAATTGGTTCTATTTGTCCACGATAACGCTCAAGATTATCAACTTCGGTCGGTGCGTAAATTGGACGAGTTCGATAAGCGAATATCACAAAAGCGGTGATGAAGAGTGAACTAGCTAATCCAAAAATTATAAAGAGCTCGATTTTAGTTACAAGTGTTGTCTTCCAAACTGAGGTGAAAGCTACAGATCGGAACCAGAGCAAGTCAGCGTAGAAGGAGCTCAGCGAAAGAAAAATGATAACCAGAATCGCAAAAACGATAGCGGTTAATCCTGCTGGACCTAGCTTTCGGCGTGGAAGGCCTGAACCTGGATTTTGGGAGAAAGGATTGCCTGGAAACTGAAATGAACTCATGGCACTACTTTAGGTCTGTTTTGTTATCTTTAAAACTTTCCTGAAAAGCATTGAATTTGCTGACTGAGCGATGGATATTGTTCTCATAACCCTGTTTGAACTTGGAAACCCAAACTACGTAAACAATCGCTCCAAGAACCGCCAAAATAGGCACAATCCACCAAGCCAGGGCTGCTACGGCCGATGAGCTGGCATGAATGCCGCTGGTGAGGGCCATCATGTGTAGTGGATGGGTGTTAAGCACGGATTGAGTCTAGCCGCTGCCTCCTGAGAAATTGCCTGTCGAAATTGCCTGTCGGGAATGTTTTAGGTTACCTCGATTGTTCTTCCTATATGTGAAGGGTTTCTCAATACTTTTCAGCCGGAATTTATCGGCGTGTGCTTTTTGTAGTTGGTTAGTTCTCGAGAGTTAGATGAGAGAGGATGGAGCATGAGCAATTTTGGTTTTGTTCCAGGCGATTTTTTTAACGCTGCTGGCGGAAAGAAAAGCCAGGAGCTAATTACTCTTGATGCGCTGCGCGAAAGTTCTCGGAGCTTTCTTGCCCCTCACGAAGTTATTCCTGTGGGCGCACAAGATCAAGCGCAGATGAATGAAGCGCTCGAAATCGCGGAACACTGGCTCGATACCGCAACAACTTTTCCGGCTACCTCATCAAAAACTGATTGCGCTTGGTCGCGCCGGGAATGGTTAGATAACTCACTTGCCGGGTGGCAAAAAATCGTTGAACCTCTCGCCGAAGGAATGGCAAGTGCGCTTGGAACTGTTTTAACTGAGATGACACAAGATTTGGGTGGATCAACTCCTGAAGGTATGGATTCTGAGACATCAAATGAAGTCCGAGATGCAATTGCTGAGAACTTGGGACTTCCTCAAGGTTTTCCTATGGGCGGATTTACTGTCGATGCCATAAACCCGCTCATGCGTGCATTTATGGGATCGCTAGTTGCAACTCAACTTGGACTATCTGTTGGTGGCCTTGCGCTAAAAGTGACTGGCTCACACGATGTTTCACTGCCTCTTTTCGCAAAGCCTGGGGCGCACCTCATTCCACAGAATGTGAAGGAATGGGCGAAAGATCTTGATATCGAAGAGCGCGAAGTAGCGTATTTCCTTGCCCTTCGCGAAGCTGCTGCTGCTCGCCTCTTTGCCCATACCCCCTGGCTGAGCCAATATATTCAAGAATGTATGACTCAATACGGCAAAGGCATACGCATTGACATTGAAAGCATCCAACAGCAAGCCGAGGAAGCAATGGCATCGGGTGAATTGGATATCAATAATCCAGCATCAATAAATATTGCGATCAACCAAGGCATGTTTATGCCAGAACAAACAGCGCAACAAGCTGCTGCTTTAGAAAAATTGGAGATGGCCCTTGCACTCATTGAAGGTTGGGTCGATAACGTTGTCGTGAGTGCAGCCCAAGACCGTTTACCTTCAATAATTTCACTTCAAGAGATGCAACGTCGCAGCAGGGCAACAAATTCACCATCTCAGCAACTCTTCGCTTCACTCCTTGGATTGGAAGTCTCGCCACGCAAAGCTCGCGAATGCGCCCACTTCTGGAGTGAGTTAGTTGCTCTTGGAAATCTCCAAGACGAAACTGGACTTGAAGTACGCGATCACCGTTGGGAAGATTCTGCGTTGCTACCCACGTTAAAAGATCTTGCAGATCCCGCAGCATTTATTCGAAGTACGACGGTCCCAGATGACCTTTCGGGATTACTCTAAATTAGCTCTGAATGTGATCTAATTTATAGCTAACTTCATTAATCTGAATTAATCTGAATTAATCCGACTTTCAACTACTCTTTTGACTTTCCTGATTCTGCAGGATTCTGCAGGATTCTCAGAAGCCACAGGTTTTTCGGGTTATTCAGGTTATTCGGGGCAACTCCTCAGCCATAATGCAATGACCAAAAATGAGAGCTGGGAATTACCAATAAAAAAGCGAAGTCCCCGGGCGCACGATTCTTTATTTGCCTTCCCCTTGCAAATAATGAACGGTTATCCGAGGACTTCGTGTGCTCAACTTACGAGAATAAACATTGAGAATCAAATGTAAATGTCACTATCTGAGAGGAAAAAGAGCAAATAAATCGTGTTGAAAGGGGCGATGTCTTTGCAATCACCCCTTGGTGGATTTACCGTTCTACTCGCAAAGTGATAATCGCTGATGTCTACGGGCGTCAGTCGGTTTGAGCACGAGTGAGCAGAAATCATTAGAGTCCTGTTGATAAGGATGTGGAGAAAACGGGGATAACTCACGATGTCGGTGGATAACTCGCAAGCGGCTTTCAACAGTGAGCCCTCGTCCCACAGGCAGCCTGATTTATATGTTCAAGAATTAATTTTCGGAGATATCTTCGACGGCGTGGCCCAGAAATTAGAGCAGAAGCGAGCGCCCAAAGCGCTTCAGGCAGTTAAACCATCAAACCTTCCAGACTTTCGAGTTATCAGGAGCGCAAGGCGCAAGCGGGGAATCTCAGCGATCCGGCAAAACGGCATCATTGAGATTCACATTCCAGATCGAATGACACGCAAGCAGGAGCGAGAGCTCATCCCTGAAATGATTGGGGCGGTTCTGCGCAGAGAGGCTCGGGGTAAGCGAGGAAATCAAGCGTTAGAAGTCATGGCCCTTAAACTGCTTGCCGATTACTTGCCGGATTTTGATGAAAGGCCAGCTTCGATTACCTGGCGCTCCATGAGGGAGAGATGGGGATCCTGCACAACCGTGGATCGAACCATTCGTATATCTGATCGCCTCAATGGAGCTCCTGAGTACGTGCTTTCCTGCGTTCTCTTTCACGAGCTGATCCACCTACGCGTGGCAGACCACAGTGAAGCTTTTTACGAACTCTTAGCCAGGTATCCAGATTTGGTACGGGCAGAATCATGGCTCGAAGGTTTTGAAGCGGGAATTCAAATAACGCCAGATTCTCCAATCCTGGCCTAACTTGCTGCTACTGGCTAATACTGGCTAATACTGGCTAATACTGGCTCTAGAGCTTCTTTGGGTTGGTTTTGAGCCTGCTTTAGCCCTCAGAGCGCGCCGAATAGCACTTGGCAGCGCCAGATAAGACCAGACACCAGAATCTTTACCCACAAAGTAGCGGTGATATCCCCCTGTTGAGCGTGAGGGGGCTGTAATCTCTACGCATACGCACGCTCAGGTCGGGAGGCTCCCGGCTACGGCCTTACAAGGTTACTTGTGAGACATTTCTGGCAAGACATAGTGTCTTTCAGGAAAAGAGCGTCGCGGTGATTGGAGGAGCAATATGGCTGAGGAATATAAAGGTGAGGCTTACTGCGTTAAGTGCAAAGAGAAGCGTGCCTTCGAAGGTCACGTTAAGGTCTCAGATTCCGGTCGTCGTATGGCGCAAGGTATCTGCCCTGTATGCGGCACAAAAGTAAACCGTATTTTGGGTAAGGCTTAAATCTTTCCCACGCAGGCCTAAGAGCCTCGATAAATCTAAGACCGCAGCTTCACTGTTTGAGCAATCAAATGGAGGAGTTGCGGTTTTTTTATTTCCGCCCGGTATAGAGAAGCCTGTGCAATCCCCAGTTTCGCGATTATCTCGGGCAGAAAAATAGAAATCCCATAACACTCTGCGAGTGCCTGACACCCAAAGCAAAATATCTACATCGACTGAACAATTCCCTCTACTCAAACCTGGATTAGTTGTTGCTTTTTTAAACCCCAATGAGTTCTACATTGGTGATGGCAGCGATGGGATCTACATACCAGCCCTTCCGTATCTCTCCATTGTCCGAGAGTGCAATGGTTCTCAATCCACTCGTAGCATCGCACTAATCTGCGGGGTTACTTTAGAGATCGCGAATTCATTTCTCCAAGAGTTGAAATCTCATAACTATCTTGAAATGGGCTCGCTACCACCGGCCCCCGTAGGACTAGATGAGCTCACTAATCACTACCGCGAGCGGCTGAAACCTGAGTATGACCTCTTTACGTGGAGAGACTCAACATCAGATGGTGGAGTGAATGAAATTTCTTCACGCAAAACTTTTGCCATCACAATTTTTGGCGAGAATCGGTTAGCTCGAGCGTTACTGGCAACACTTCAAGCTAGCGGATTTAGTCAAAGTTGGATCACCTCACCTTCTGGGCAACCTCACCAGCGAATAACGGCGAAAGATATTTGTGGGATCACTACCCGGCCATTAGATATAGGGCGAAAGCAGAGCGAATTTCATAAATCACTTATTTTAGGCGCTCAATTGAGCCACATTGAAGATAAACCTGCGCCGCAGATTCGACTGATTATCTCCACCTCAGAAGTGGAAGCCGATACAGTTCAAAATTGGATGAGGGATGGGATTCCTCATATTCACATTTCGCAATCCGCGGCCCACTCAGTAGAGGTTGGTCCGCTCATACTTCCAGGCGTGCGAGCTTGTCTTAATTGCATACAACTCCACCGCCGCGATCATCTGCCACCCTTCATTACACGTGCAACGCTTGAAGCGCGCGCCGGGCAGGGGCCAAAAGAACTTACCGCTTCGTCCATAACTTTAATTGCCGGCGTATTAACACCTTATATCTGCGAATTTGCAGCACGTGGCAGCACATCCTTAATAGGCAACTCCATCACGGTAGATTTACTTGAACCGCTTCATCGCATGCGTTATCACCATTGGAACGTTCATCCTGAATGTGGATGTAGTTCCATTATGACGAGCCCAGCTAGAAATCAAGTATTCACTTAAGTTAGCTAGCAAGAGCTTCATCCAGATTGCTTAGGTCAGAATCTACTTCAGCTGTGGAGGCTGGCGTACCTACTAGCGCTACTGCTGCTACAGCAGGTACTGCCGCTACAGCAGGCAACAAACGTGGTCGCCCGACTGTGCGTTTTTGCGCAACGACAACACCATTGTCGAATAATTCTCCGCCCCATACTCCGCACGGCTCGCTACGAGAGAGCGCGCCAGCTAAACAAGCAGATTTCATTGGACAACCACCGCACGCACTTTTAGCCCGTGCAATTATCGCTGTATCTTCGGCGAAAAACATTTCGGGATCAAGTGTGTGGCAGGGTAAATCAAAGGCTCCCACTTCACCTTCTAACGAAGTTACGTCACGAAGACCTATTAATTCGCTATCAGCCCACCCTGGGACCAATAACTCGCTCAGGAGAACTCCCATTGTTCTCACTTCCTTTCTCTCTATTCAACTAGTTCGATTCTTTTTGATTGAGTGGATTTATTGCTTAGAAAAAGCAAAAGGACCGCCATCCGATTGGATGAGCGGCCCTGGTAGGGATTGATATCGGGTTATCCGATACTCCCCCAGGTTCCGCTCGATCCATAGCCTGCAAACTTGGCATTAGTTGCAAAGGTTGCATACTTGGCGTGAGCGTGTGTTGTTGGATGCCAGCTCGAAGTTACAGCTGTGCGAGATGAGATAACGCTTGCAGAGGCACCACGAAAAGACGCAGGTGTTGCTGCGCCAGATGTTGCAAGAATTTCAAGGGTCATAACGTCTGTTGAATTCAACATGTGTTACTCCTTTTCTTCTGCTCGTAGCGTTTGCTCATTCACGGTACTTACCGCGAACCTCAAGGGTACGGGGTTGCCTTCAGCCCGCGCAACTCAATTAAATTGAGGCTAAGAATTGGCTGGGATTTGCCACATAACTCAAGTGCAGCTGCTTCTTGGCCCGCGTAAGACCCACATAAAACAGGCGTCGCTCCTCTTCCACCTCGGCCGCGCCTCTAATGGTCGAAAGTGGCAACGTTCCATCATTCACACCAACGAGAAAGACGTGATCCCACTCAAGGCCTTTGGCTGCATGTAAGGTCGCGAGCACAACGCCAGGCAGAGTTGGCGGATTGTTCTGCTCAGCACGATCTTCAAGTTCACGTAGAAATTGGCGCAGCGAGTTTGCTCCGTTGCTCTTGAGTTCTAGCCCAAGATTTAGGAACGCGTGAACATAATCTGCCTTCCCAAATGGCGTTAACACCGATTCAAGGTCTCTAAACCAATCATCAGAGGGTAGGACGGATGCTTGCCGAACAACTTTCATCGCATCACGTACATCAACTCGATCAAAAAAACGATCCGAATTCTTTACTTGTGAGGCAATTGCGCGCTTGGCTAATTCACTTTCAAAAATCTCAAGTTGGGAATTCATACGAGCTAATATTGCAATTTCTAGTTTTTCATTTCTTTGCAGAATAGTGTCAATACTTTCGGCAACAGAACGTGCTTCATCTAGCGCAGAAGTATATTGCTGTAACGTAAATTGCTCGCCTGATTCGTTCATTGAAACAAGTTCCTGATGTTGCTGATCCTGATAAGTTCCTGCTTGACGAAGTACTTTATTTGCAGCGCGGATTATTTCGGGGGTCGATCTATATCCACGACTGAGCCGAATTACCTTAGCTTGTGGGAATCTCTTCGTAAAAGAGAGCAGGAAAGTTGATGAGGCGCCAGCAAATGAATAAATCGTCTGCGCAGAATCACCCACAACACATAACTCTTCACGATTTCCGAGCCATAAGTTTAAAAGTCGTTGTTGAAGTGGTGAGACATCCTGATATTCATCAACAGTGAAGTAGCGATATTGATCTCGTACCCGCTCGCGAACTGCACGATCCTCTTCCATCATGCCGACGGTGAGAAGTAAAACATCTTCAAAATCAATAATTCTTTCTTGCTTTTTCGTTGCTTCATACTGCTCATAGACTTTTGCTATTTCTGCAAGGTTTTCTTTATTGCTTCTTCCATTTGGCATCATCAAAGTTCGAGAAGCAGCGATGGCTTCTTCTACATAAAAATGTGGGGCAATCTCCATAGATTTAGCCCACTCAATTTCCGCAGAGATATCGCGCAACATTTGCGATCCCTGCATCAAATACGTATCGGTTGCATTTATAGATGCTGCCAATAACGGTGCTTTTGTAGTAAGAAGTCGAGGAAATTGGCCACCCAATGAGTGAGGCCAAAAAAACATTAGCTGCCGCAGGGCAGCTGAATGAAATGTCCGTGCAGATGCATTTGGAACTCCAAGTTGGCGAAGCCGAGCGCGCATTTCACCTGCTGCTCTGGCAGTAAATGTGAGTGCAAGCGTCTTTGCCGGATCTGCAACACCAGAAGCAACTGCGTAAGCAATGCGATGTGTTATGACCCGAGTCTTACCCGTACCGGCACCAGCAATGACACAGAGCGGTCCGCGGATAGTTGTAACTGCTTCTCTTTGCTCGGCGTCCAGTCCCTCAAGAATCTGGTCTGGATTTAGCGCCACTGAAATACCTTCACGCTATCTCCAGGTCTCGGGGCTGTCCAACGGAGGGCGCTTCACGCCATCTGCAATGTACCAAGCCTCAATCATCGCCCGAGATACGGAGAGTCCTGGTGGTAATAGAAGAGTTTCATTTTTCAGTTCCTGGATGATGGAATCTCGATCTAGCCATTTGAGATCAACGATTTCAGCGCCATCTGGCTTTGCATTCTGAGGATCTTCAATAATGGCAGTAAACGCAATCATGAGAGAAGCCGGAAATGGCCACGGCTGTGACCCAACATATTCGATGGAATGAACCAGAACATTTGATTCTTCTTTAACCTCGCGGACAACTGCCGCCTCAAATGATTCACCGGGCTCCACGAAACCTGCAAAGGTTGAGAATCGATGCTCTGGCCAGACCTGCTGCCGCCCAAGAAGAAGTCGGTCGTTCACGTCGCGAATTAAAACGATAATTGCAGGATCGGTCCGAGGATAATGTTCAGATTCGCAGGCCAAACATCGTCGTACCGAACCACCAAGTGTTGGCGAAGTTTCACCACCGCACAATGAGCATCGTGGATGGCGCTTATGCCATAGCGCTAAGGATTGACCGTGGACGGCTAGCGAAATATGGTCATCGCTCAAATGGGCTTCGCGAAGTAGAAGATAACTTTCCTCGGGGGCAAATAATGTGGATGAATGAAGAAGAAAATAAGGAAGATCGTTTGTATCTACTCCAAGGAAATATTTTTCACCAGCACTCTGATTCTCAGAAGAAATTTGATTAGCAGTGAGAAAAATGAGGCCATTTTCATCTGTCAGAAATTTCTCTCCATTGAAATGTGCGATTTTCGCACTCGCCCACAATTCATCTAGTTTCTCTTGATCGGCACGAAAGTGCGCTGCTCTATCTAGCCCACCCTTTGCTAAGGGTAAATTGAGAGGAAAATTCAGCGCAGCGACCATGGGGCGACCTTACTAGACCAAGCTACGCTCATTCCATGGGGTTTATGAGGTGGAAGAAGTCATGAGGGCTGTAATGAGAGCGATGCCATGAAGATTATTTCGTGGAATGCGTTAAACGGGATGGCTATTCCTCCTGTCCAGGATGACAGTTTCCAAGCGGCACAAACCCGCCTTGTGGCGTCAATTCAGAAGTTAGATGTTGATGTACTTGGCCTGCAGGAAATCGACCATAAGCAAGATCGATCTTTTCATATCCATCATATTCAAGAAGTTGCTCAGGCCATGCAAACTCAGCATTGGGCTCTAGCTCCAACAATCATTGGTACCCCTGGGTTGAAATGGCATGCGGTTGATGATGAAGAATCAAAAATTATTTCAAATAATGGAACCGAACTCTCTGAAGCTGCATATGGAATTGGACTTATTTCACGAATAGGCGTCAAGGGATGGCATCGAATTGAACTCGGTAGATCGCGGATCGGATTACCACTACCTGTCCCAAGTAAGCGTGGCATGAGGTTGATCTACGTTCGCGACGAACCTCGAATAGCATTAGTCGCAGAATTAGAAAATGGCTTTACCGTTGCCGTCACACATCTTTCTTTTGTTCCAATTGTTAATTTTTTGCAACTCAAGAAATTACAACGAAAACTTAAAAACATTCCAGGAATTCCAATAATTATTGGGGACTTAAATTTGCCGTGGAATTTACCCCAGCAAGGTGGTTGGAAATCACTTTCTACCAAACTCACATATCCATCCTGGTCCCCAAAAATTCAATTTGATTACATACTAATGCGCGCAAATGACTTAATAAATGTAGTAGTCGAGCCACTCTTAATTAAGGAACTTGGAGTAAGTGATCATGTACCTATTGGTGTGGAGATCAATGCAAATCAATAGCTGAAATCAGCGCCTTAATTCCGTCTACATCAAGGATATCTGCAGGGCGGATTGTTAGATTCGCTGGAATGTAGTGAAAAGCTGCGCTGATATTTTCAAGTGGGATGCTGTGAAGCTTGGAATAAGCCAGCCGGTACATCGCCAATTGGATGGCAGCGTCGGCTAAATCTGTTCCTGATTTCTCCTTTCCAGTTTTCCAATCAACGACCTCATACTTACCTTCAGCGATTCGATAAACAGCATCGATTCGTCCGCGCAGAAGAATTCCTTCGATAACCGTTTCAAATCCCTCTTCCACGCTGACTGGCTGGCGATTCGACCATTCACTTTCCAGCCAAGCGTTCTGTAATTTTTGGAGCGCTGGAGAACTTTTCTCTTCATCGAAATGTTCTGACTCTGACAAATCGCCAGTTCCGAATATTCCATCGTTTAGAAATTCGTCATCAAAAAGGACGCTCTGCTCAAAGTGCCGCTCAATCCACGTGTGAAATTCAGTACCCTGCCTTGCAACATGTGGCGTATGCATCGGCATTGGACGCCTGATATTGAGAGCCAACTCTGCTGGATCTGATTTTAGGCGAATGAGCGTGGAGACCGACAGGCGCTTAGGTAAGACGACTTCGGTAACCACTGAATATCGTCGGCGTTCTAAAATCAATGCAACAGCATCACGCAGAAGTGCTTCCTGCACATCACCATTAGCCAATATTTCTTCATACTTCTTTTCGGACGCTTTTTTCACAAGCTCTGCTGATTGAAGAATGGCAGCACTCCGCTTTGGAGCAAGTGGCCACGTTGCACTCTTCTTGGTAACAAGGTTGGGATTTTCTAAAATATCTTCAGTTATCTCAGAGACCACTCTTTCGGGATACCTGGCCAAAATGAAATCTTTCATCCAGGTAAATATTTCACTTTCTGGGTTCGCAGTCTTGCCATCGCCATACACCGCGCTACTTCCAAAAAGGTGAGACTTGGCTCGTGTAAATGCAACATAGGCTAAGCGCAATTCTTCCTCGCGCTTCTTACGCTTCCAACGACTCTCGAATTCTTTGAGTTCCTTACCGGTCGCAGCGAAAGTAGGATTGCTTGGGAATACGAAATCATCAACATCCATCGAGTCCTTACGAAGCTCAAGTGGGATTGAACCTGAACTCTTCAGCCAACTATCAGATCCTCTGCCAGAATTTGGAAAATTCTTTTCATTTAAACCAGGTACTGCAACGGCATCCCATTCGGCGCCCTTAGAAGTATGAATTGTGAGAATTTGAATCGCTTCATTCGAGACCGTGACAGTTGCTGGCTTAAGTCCACCCTCCTGAGTTTCTGCCACATCTAGCCAACGCAAAAATGATGAGAGCGTTCCGCCATTGCGTTGGAACGAAGAGGCTTCATCGAGAAACGCATCGATATGTCTTCGACCAGTTTGCCAACCATCTCGGACAAGAAGTTCAGTATCTAGGCGCAGGAATCGTTCGACTTCGGTAATGATGTCAGTGAGCGACCCTCCGAGTGAGCGCCTCAAAGCAGCAAGTTCGAGTGAAAATTCCTTTAAACGCTTAAGCCCTTCAGTAGTGAAGTAAGAGCTTTCTGCACGGCTAATTTCATTTATCTCATCTAGTGCTTCAATAATTGATCCCACTGGCAGATCATCGGCTTCTAAAATATCTATATTGCCGTTTTCTAGAGCGCTTTCCAAAGTCTTACTTCTGGAATCATTTAACTCTTTTGCTCTGTCGCGAGCAAATCGACCTAGCCCTGCTAAATCTTTTGGACCAAGAGCAACGCGTGGTCCCACGAGTAACCGCGCTAGGGCTGTTCCATGATCGGGAAATGTTACAGAGCGAAGGACAGCAATAATGTCTGCAATTTCTGGCACATGAATGAGACCTCCGAGTCCAACTACCTCAGTTGGAAGGCCGCGATCGCGTAAGGCATTCTCAATCTCAGTTATGTAGCTCTTGGTTCGAACAAGCACAGCACATGTTGGTCGGCTTTCCACTGGGTATGGCTTGCCGGTCTCATCAATCCATAGCTTTTCAAAAAAATCAGCAATTCCTTCAGCCTCATCTTGGCGAGTTACATACCTTCCAGCAAAAACTTCACCATCACCTGCCCCAGCTCTGAGTGAAAGTTTTCGAACCGAAGTCCGAGAACTATTTCCTTGTGACTCATTTATTGCTGCAGCATGGTGATCAATAATTAAGTTTGCAAAATCTAGAATCTCACGATCATTTCTCCAGGTTGTGAGCAAATTAAATTCCGCACAACTTGTACCGCGCTCTGCAAATCTCTTATTAAAATCTCCCAGAGTTTGGGCAGCAGCCCCGCGCCAACCATAAATTGACTGGTGAGGGTCTCCAACTGCGGTAACGCTATGTCCTGAATTACCAAAGAGATTTGAGAGGAATCGAACCTGACTGAAGGAAGTGTCTTGATACTCGTCAAGCAAAACAACTTTGTAGCGAGCAGATTCACGCACAGACATCTCTTCAACGTCTTCTGATAAGCGAGCCGCTAACGCCATATGATCATCAAAAGTGAGAGTTCCATTGCTCTTTCGGTATTCATCGGCGTCTCGCACCATTCGCAGAATTGTGATGCGTTCTTTCAAAATTGTGATTGCCTCTCGAACTTCCTTATTAGATCGGCCTGTAATTGCTTCAAAATCAGCCAGTTTTGCCCTATCAAGTAGTTCTACTTCTTGGATGGTGAGATTATGTTCAGCTATTTGCGAGGAAAGTGACATGACATTTTCAACTATTGTTTTAGGAGAGCGGGTAATTGGAAATTCAACGTCACCTTCACGCGTGACTATTTGATGTGTCAATTGCCAGGCGGCAGCTTCACCAATTGGCTCAACTGAAGAGTCAATCCCAAGCAGAATCCCATACTCATTTAACGCGCGTCCTGCATATGAATGATAGGTAGAAACTTCCACAGAAATATCTGGAGTCTCACCAGTATCTGAATCCAACGGAAGTAACCCAGCTTTTCGTAATTGACGAAGGCGTTTTCGAATACGCTGAGAAAGCTCACCCGCGGCTTTTCGAGTAAAAGTCAATCCTAGAATTTCATTTGGAGCCACTACTCCATTAGCTACCAACCATAAAACTCGCTGACTCATCGTCTCAGTTTTGCCAGAACCAGCTCCTGCAATAATTACTGCTGGACCCCAGTGTTTTGATTCGATAATTGCCCGTTGCTCATCAGTTGGCAAAATAAGTTTGCCACTCAATGAAGCTAAGGCTTCTGCGATTTGAACTGAACTTATCTCCTTGCGCAATTCGATGGTTCCATTCACAATCTGAGCGTTAGTAGTCATTATTCAATCACGCTCCTTCCATGTGCTTGCAATGGGCAGATGGATTTAAGTGAACACGTTCGACAATTTTTATTAATTGTTGCGATGAATTGATGAGAGCCCATTTCTTCAGCGGCGCTAGCAATCTCATTGGCTACTAAATCAGCATCAATGGTTGGTTGTGTGCGAAGTGCAGCATCTACCCGATCGCCACCGACGAATAAAAGTTCAGCCCCTCCAGACTCCGTAATCTCGCTAACTCCCGAGAAACCACCTTTTATAATCGCGAGTTGATAAGCGGCAAGCTGTTTATGTTCTGTGGCATCTTTAGCAGAAACTGCCGTAGCGCCCGTTTTGAGATCAACAACATGTAATGTTTGGCCATCACTTTCTAGGCGATCAACGCTGCCGCTTAAAATTCCTCGCCCTACTTCTACCTTGAATTTCTCTTCAACAGCGATAATTTCCCGGCGATTTAGACGGTGCCACTCAAAAAAACGTTCCAACATTAAGCGAGCTTCACCGAGTTGAGCATCCTTAAACCAACCAACGTTTTGATCAACAATTGACCACGAGGCAGTTAACTTTGCAATTGCGCCATCTAGCGTGAGGGTCGAATCTTGCGCAGCCATGCGAGCAAGTGCGTGAATAGCGGTTCCTAGTAATTGAGCTGTGGAGTCGCCATCTCGGGCACCGCTCTTTTCCAAAAACCACTTCAAGCCACAATCTTCAAAACTTTGAAGGCCACTTGGCGAAACAAAGACAGATTCTTGTGGGTCAACAACTGGCCCATCGCTACTGAGAGGGCGCGCGCCAAGCCATGTTGCCGGATCAGCAGCAGTAAAACCTTCTGATGTAAGGCACGAAAGCAATGTCGCTGCAAAATCATCACTTCCTTTGCCTGATTCCAATGTACGGCGAAGTTCAGAAATGAGAGCTTGTGGTGTCAGGGCGCGTTCGGAAATCGCGTGATCGCCTTCATCTGCGGAGATTCCATATAGTTCCTCATATATTTCATCAAAAAATCGTGAAGGTTGGAGATCTTCGGCTTGCACGGCAGTTACCAGTAATTGCGAAGTCGCACGGGTGCGAGCGACGTTAAGTAGGCGACGTTCATCTTTTATTAATCCATAGGAAGCGCTCGCAGAAATCTCGCTGGGAGAACGTAACCCGGTGCGCTGGGCTTCAACCAATCTCTCACTTCCAAGGAGTGAACCGCGCTCCTTAAGATTAGGCCAAGCACCTTCCTGTACTCCAGCTAAGGCAACGAAATCCCATTCCAGCCCCTTAGCAGCGTGTACGGTTAAAAGTGAAACGACATTTTCCTTTTGAGCTTTAAAGAAGATGGCATCGCTAAGGATTCGTTCTTCAAAAAGTTGATCAATAAAAGTGGTAGCTCGAGCACCAGGTGCACGCTCACTAAATCTACGCGCTGCTTCAAATAGCTGAATAACCGAATCGATATCCCGATCTGCAAGCGCTCCTTTATTTCCACCACTCAACGCTCGATCACGCCATAGGTTAGAAATCTTTACTCCGTTGTAATCCACAGAACCATCCCAGATTGCCCACAAAATATCGCTGACATCCCCACGAGCTGCTTTGCGTGTGGCAACTAGTAGATCACGCAACCTGGCGAATGGACGAAACTCTGAATCAACCTGAATTGTGGGATCTTCAATTAGTTGAAGCGCCATTTCGGTTGTAGTTTTTGAATCGCCATCTACTCGTTCTTTCGCTAGCTTTACGCGGATTTGCCTCAACTCAAGAGCATCGGCTCCACAAAACTCTGAAAGTAGAACAGACTCGATTCGCTCCCAATTATTGGGCGTTAATAAATGAGGACGCAGTGCGAAGTTTGCAATATCTAGGATGGGACGTACGGCGGGATTATCAGCCAAAGCAAGTGCACCAGCATCGACACTTAAAGGAATTCCGTTTTGGGCGAAAGCTCGTTGAATGGCGGCAACCTGAAGTCCGGGATTGCGAACGAGTACTGCCATCTTCGACCAGGGTAATCCTTCGTGAAGATAGGCGCGTTTCAAAGCATGCGCAATGTACTGCCCCGCTTCAGCGTGGCTAGCAAGTTTGACTGCTTCTTCCACTCGATTGTTGGCAATCCGGTGTTGCGTCTGAAGCGTGCGCTGCTCTGTGGTCTTATCGAGAATATACCTGTGCGCACTATCTGGATCTGCTCCGCGGAAGCGACCAACTGCAGAATCTGGATCAACAAAGAAAAGAGTGTCCTGGGGCGCAATTAACTCGAGTAATTCACGTTGGCTTTTATCGCTCTCTTGGAATTCATCGATAAGAATTGTTTTAAACGCACTCCGGTATTTTTCTAGGAGTACAGCATCTGATTTCAATCTATTGATTGCTTCAACAATGATTGCTGATGGATCAATTCGAATAACTGTTTCACCAACGCTCATACTCCGTAAATTCATCACTTCAGCGTATGAAGCCCAGAATTCTGCGGCGCCATCCCAATACGGCTCGTTCATCTCATGCGCCAAACGCTTCAAATCTGTCGGAGCCAAGCCAAGTTCAGTCCCGCGCAAAATTAAATCGCGCACTTCTCGGACAAATCCCTTTGTTGTTTTTGCTAGAGCTAAATCCGCGTGCCAGGTAGATTTATCAAAACCGCTATCGAGCATCTCGCTTATGAATGCATCTTGTTCTGCTCCAGAAACTAAAAGATAAATTGGATCATCGGGGGTAAGTTTTTCGTTAAGGATTGAGAAGGCCAGGGAGTGAAATGTTCTGGCTAATGGATTTGTAGCGGTCGATTTCGCCCCAATTGCAATCTCATCGCGAATGATTGAAGCGCTCTCACGGCCATAGGTGATGATTAAAACTGAATTAGGATCTTGACCCTCATCAATCCGCGATAATGCGCAACGAATGAGGGTGGAAGTTTTGCCAGTGCCAGCCTTGCCAAAAACGCCTAACGTTCCTCGGTATGCAGTTACTTCATCTTGCACTAAGTCGGGAGCGAAAATGGGCGCGACAAGTGCACGACGAACGAGCTTGAGATTGGCAGCCACGGGACTATCTAACCCAAAGCCGCCGACATTAGACCGACATTAGACCGACATGAGACCGGAATTAAACGGTGAGGTTGGACTTCTTTGCGCGAGCAGTGGCGCGTGCGCGCTCATTTCCATCAAGGGTTACCTTGCGGATACGAACAACAGCAGGGGTTACTTCAACGCACTCATCTTCACGACAGAACTCCAAAGCGCCTTCCATATTGAGCTTCTTTGGCGGAATCAAACGCTCTGATTCATCGGTACCTGAGGCACGCATGTTAGTGAGCTTCTTTTCTCGAACGCAGTTGACGTCCATATCTTCAGAGCGTGAATTCTCGCCAATGACCATGCCTTCGTAGACTTCATCACCTGGCTCAACGAAAATGCTTCCACGATCTTGGGTTCCATACAACGCATAGGAAGTAACTGTTCCCATTCGGTCTGAAACCAGTGAACCAGTTCCACGAGTGCGGATATCGCCATGCCAAGCTTCGTAACCATCGAAGACGTGGTGGAGCAAACCAGTTCCACGAGTCTCTGTTAGAAACTCGGTACGGAAACCAATAAGTCCACGTGATGGAACGCGGTAATCAAGACGAATCCAGCCGGTGCCGTGATTAACCATCTGCTCCATACGACCTTTGCGAAGTGCCATCAATTGAGTAAGGACTCCGAGGTATTCCTCAGGCGCATCAACAGATAGGCGTTCCATTGGCTCGTGGACTTTGCCATCAATCTTCTTCAAAACTACTTGTGGCTTTCCGACAGTCAGTTCGAAACCTTCGCGCTTCATGATTTCAACAAGTACGGCAAGTTGAAGTTCACCGCGACCCTGAACTTCCCAGGTATCTGGGCGGTCAGTGTTGAGAACACGAAGTGAAACGTTTCCAACTAATTCTGCATCAAGCCGGTTCTTGACTTGGCGAGCAGTGAGCTTGGTTCCGCTCTTACCTGCAAGCGGTGATGTATTAATACCGATTGTCATAGAGATTGAAGGCTCATCAACAATAATCAGCGGAAGTGCGTGAGGATTTTCGGTATCCGCAAGCGTTTCGCCCAGTGTGATGGTTTCAATTCCTGCAACTGCGATGATGTCACCAGGATGGGCTTCAAGTGCTGGCACGCGATCAAGTGCTTCGGTAATGAGAAGTTCTGAAATCTTTACACGCTCGGTTGTTCCATCTGTCTTCATCCATGTGACTTGCTGACCCTTGCGGATTACACCTTCGCGAACGCGGCACAGTGCAAGGCGGCCAAGGAATGGAGATGAGTCTAGGTTGGTGACGTGAGCTTGCAGAGGTGCACCTTCATGATATTCAGGAGCCGGAATTGCAGAGAAGATCGTGTCAAAGAGAACGTCTAGGTTTTCTTCCTCAGGCATTCCACCATCTGCAGGACGAGTTAATGAAGCACGACCAGCTTTCGCTGATGCATACACAACTGGAAATTCAATCTGCTCTTCATTAGCGTCAAGATCCAAGAACAATTCATATGCTTCATCAACAACTTCAGCAATACGTGAATCTGGACGGTCAACTTTATTAATAAGCAAAATAACTGGAAGGTTCTTCTCGAGCGCTTTACGAAGTACAAATCGCGTCTGAGGAAGTGGGCCTTCAGATGCATCAACGAGCAAAATGACACCATCGACCATCTCAAGACCGCGCTCAACTTCGCCACCAAAATCTGCGTGACCTGGCGTATCAATGATGTTAACAATCGTATTTCCGCGCTTTACCGCAGTGTTCTTTGCAAGGATGGTAATTCCCTTTTCGCGTTCAAGATCCATTGAATCCATCATGCGCTCTTGGCCTTCATCCTGCTTCTTATAAGCAGCAAATGCGCCCGATTGCCACAGCATTGCGTCAACAAGCGTGGTCTTGCCATGATCCACGTGAGCAATAATCGCTACATTGCGAAGATCTTCGCGCTTCTTTAGTGGCAGGTCTTTTAGGTGTGGTTGCTGCTTCATGTGTATCAGTCGTCCTTCGTTAATTTGTGCTTTTTAGATTCATTAGATTCTTTAGATTCATTAGATGGATCAAACGTTGAATCGAAATTCAACGACATCTCCATCTTGCATGACGTAATCCTTGCCTTCCATGCGCACTTTTCCATGCGCACGTGCTTCGGTCATCGAACCTGCCGCGATTAAATCGCTGAAAGAGACAACTTCTGCCTTAATAAAACCTTTTTGAAAATCGGTATGAATGACACCAGCAGCCATTGGAGCGGTGTCCCCTTTATGAATAGTCCATGCGCGTGACTCTTTTGGACCTGCAGTTAGGTATGTCTGTAAGCCCAAAGTATCAAAACCAACTCGAGCTAACGTTGTCAGTCCTGGCTCTGTTAAACCGATTGCCTCCAGCAATTCCATAGCGTCTGCTTCATCAAGTTCGGAAAGTTCGGCTTCCGTCTTTGCATCTAAGAAAATTGCTTCCGATGGCGAAACTAGAGCTTGCAACTTTGCGCGAAGTTCGAGATCGCCAAGTTCTTGAGCATCAACATTAAACACATAAAGGAAGGGCTTGGTAGTCATTAACTGAAGTTCGGCAATCAAGGTTAAGTCGATTTTTGAACCATAAAGAAGTTTTCCTTCATTAAGAATCAACGCAGCCTTCTTAACTTCCTCAAGGACTCCAGCTTTATCTTTCTGGATACGAGCTTCTTTTTCTAAACGTGGAATCGCCTTTTCAATCGTTTGAAGGTCAGCGAGCGCAAGTTCGGTATTGATCACTTCGATATCTGATGCTGGGTCAACGAAATCTGATGTGCGCTCACCTTCGCGCGTGACATTCTCATCGGCAAAGACGCGGATAACTTGACAGATAGCGTCGGTTTCGCGGATGTTGGCTAGGAATTTATTTCCAAGACCCGCACCTTCTGAGGCGCCCTTAACTATTCCGGCGATATCAACAAAGGAGACGACAGCTGGCAGCAACTTCTCAGACCCAAAGACTTCGGCAAGCTTGGCAAGGCGGCCATCTGGCACCCCTACAACGCCGACGTTCGGCTCGATCGTGGCGAAGGGGTAATTGGCGGCTAGAACATTGTTCTTGGTGAGGGCGTTAAAAAGGGTCGACTTACCCACGTTTGGCAGACCGACGATTCCAATTGAGAGGCTCACAGGGGCTTAAGGATACGGGGCTTTGTCAGTCCTTCCTGCCACGATACGGGTATGAGCAACCTTCCACTCCTATTCAGTGTCCTATTAAGCGTGCTGCTCGGACTCTTTGCAGGCGTAGCCATCGGCTATCTCTATGCCCGGGCACGCTCAGGCAATCTTTCTTCAGATATTGCAGCTGAAGTTGCCAAAAATAAAGTCCTCGCAGAACAGCTTGATGCGCTTCGCAAAGAAGAGAGTGAAAAAGTTCGTTTAGATCAATCTCTTCAAGCAGTAACCCAGACGATTTCAACTCTCTCAAAGCAAGCTCAAGAAGCCGAGCTCAAGCGCGTTGAAGGTGAATCTGTGATGCGCACACAGATTGAACAAATGCGCACCGGAAATGAAACGCTTCTTCGTGAAACAACACGGCTAGCTGGAGCACTTTCTAATTCACAAACTCGTGGAAAGTTTGGTGAAACACAACTAGAAATGATTCTAGAGAATTCTGGACTCATAGAAGGTGTCCACTTCTTTAAGCAAGATTATCGCTCAAAAGATGATTCAATTTCTAAGCCAGATATACGTATTGCAATACCAGGTGGATCTGAAATCTTTATCGACTCTAAATTTCCGTTTGATAGATTTCTTGAAGCTGTCGGTGAAAGTGATCCTGCCAGCCGTCGCGCCCTCATGGAGATGCATGCAAAGGATTTACTTGGCCATGTTAATTCTCTTGCTAAACGTGGATATCAGGAAGGATCAAATTCACCTGACTATGTAGTCCTCTTTGCACCTTTTGAATCTATTCTCTCCGAAGCGTTAGAAGTTGATCCCCAAATTCTTCATAAGTCCTTTGAAAAAGGCATAACCATAGCCACCCCAACGACGATGATGGCACTTCTTCGGACTGTGGCCTATGTATTCAATCAATCTGAAATGGCGCAGAATGCAACGGCAATCACTGAGCTAGCTGGATTATTATTAAAACGAATTGGCGCAGTGCATAATAAAATCGCTTCGCTCGGTAAATCTATTAAGACATCGGAACGAGCCTTTAATGACCTAGTCCAGAGCGCTGAGGAGAATATGCTTCGCCCGGCTCGCAAGATGCTTTCCTTAGGGGTTCCAGCCACAAATAAATTAAAGACAAATGAACAGTTGGATGATGAAGTTCGCGAAATTAAACCAAAACTTGCACTTATTAATAATATTAATGGTGATTTATTTGATGAGGACGATGAGGTAGACCTCGAGGAAAGTAATGAGGAGCTATTATGAGTAATGTGAGTAATGTGAGTGAACGTAAGAGCGCTAAAACAATAAAGAAACCCCTCAAAGGACCTGGCCTGAAGGCTCCCGGGGTAGTCCTTCTTCAGTTACTTCTGATACTTTTCTTTGAAACTTTAGAATATTCCTTTACAAAAGTTGGAATCTTCACCGGCGCTGCAATCCTGGTTGCTTTCGCTGGTGGCCTCATTCTTGGACGCAGAGGTACTGCTTTCTCCGCCGTGGTCACTCCCCCGCTTGCCTTTCTTTTCTCAACCTTACTTCTGATTGCAACAGTCGGTGGAACGGGATTGAGCATCACTCACATCGGACTTGATCTTGTCTCAACTTTGGGAGCTACGGCGCCATTTTTAGTGGCAGGTGCTGCCCTCAGTTGGATTTACTACTTTATTCAAGGCCGTAAAAAATAATTAAGATTTAGAGCTGTCCTGCTTCTTTCAATTCTTTACGAAGCTCCTGGGGTAACGCAAAAGTTAGATTTTCCTCTATGGCAGTCACTGTCTCCACATCACCATATCCGCGAGCGGCAAGCCAATCCAATAACTCATCTACAAGAATTTCTGGAACTGATGCGCCACTTGAAACACCGATGCTCTCAACTCCAACTAACCACTCTTCGTTTACTTCAGTTGCAAAGTCTATGAGGTAAGCGTTTTTAGCCCCGTACTCTTTAGAAACTTCAACTAGACGAACAGAGTTTGATGAATTTGTTGAACCTACGACAAGAACTAAATCTACTTGTGGGGCAATTTGTTTAATTGCCTGTTGCCGGTTTTGTGTTGCATAACAAATATCATCACTCGGAGGATCTTGTAATAGCGGAAATCTCTGCTTAAGCGCGGCAACCGTTGCTAATGTTTCATCCACGCTCAATGTTGTTTGGGAAAGCCAAACGACCTTTTTATCATCGCGTACTTTTGCATTTTTAATGCCTTCAATACCATCAACGAGTTGAATGTGATCCGGGGCTTCGCCAGCTGTTCCATCCACTTCCTCATGGCCTTCGTGGCCAATGAGCAGAATGTCATAATCTTCCTTGGCAAAGCGTTTAACTTCGTGATGCACTTTGGTCACAAGGGGGCATGTCGCGTCAATCGTTTTCAAATTGCGCTTTGCTGCACCTTCGTGAACAGCTGGAGATACTCCGTGAGCTGAGAAGACCACAGTGGCGCCTTCGGGAACATCAGTTACTTCTTCTACAAAAATCGCCCCTTTAGCCTCAAGGGTTGCGACAACATGCTTGTTATGGACAATCTGCTTTCGAACATAGACCGGTGCGCCGTAGAGCTCAAGGGCTTTTTGGACGGCAATAACCGCCCGGTCGACACCTGCGCAGTAACCGCGGGGTGCGGCGAGAAGAACTCTTTTAGCCATGCGCAGATACTAATGCAGATAAGAATAGGGTTAGCACGTGCACGAAACATCTGCCGAAAAGCCCCTCACCGTCCGCGTCATTTCAGAAGCGATTGGCGATTACCTCAGCAAGCTTGGTCCTGTCTGGATTGAAGGCGAACTTTCTGAAGTCACAGTCCGCCCCGGTGCGCCCATGGTCTTCATGCGACTTCGCGACCCCAGTGCAGACATGAGTCTCTCCATTATGTGTCATAAATCAGTCCTAGAAGCGGTTCAACCACTTCCACAAAATGCTCGAGTTGTAATGCATTCGCGGGTCTCTTGGTATGGAAAAAATGGCTCGCTATCGATGTCGGTTAAAGAGATTCGCCAAGTGGGTGTTGGAGAACTTCTCGCACGTCTTGAACTTTTAAAATCAACTCTCGCAGCTGAAGGTCTTTTCGATGTAGACCGCAAAAAAGAACTCCCATTCCTGCCTAAAAAAGTTGGCTTAATTTGTGGCCGCAATAGTGATGCCGAAAAAGATGTCGTAGAAAATGCAAAACGAAGATGGCCTTCAGTTATTTTTGAAATACGGGAAGTTGCTGTTCAGGGTGCTGCTGCAGTTGTCGAAGTCTCCCAAGCGCTTATTGAATTAGATTCAGATCCCGATGTTGATGTCATCATCATTACCCGTGGAGGCGGCTCTTTCGAAGATTTACTTCCCTTTAGTGATGAGAGCCTCATTCGTCTTGTCGCCGATGCACACACTCCAATCGTAAGTGCCATTGGCCATGAAAAAGATTCACCACTTTTAGATTTAGCTGCAGACTACAGAGCTTCTACACCTACCGATGCTGGCAAGAAAGTTGTACCAGATGTTGCAGAAGAATTAACAAAAATTAGTAATTTGCAAGATCGAGCTACCCGTCAGCTTGGTAACTTCATTGATTTTGAATTGCACCACTTGGAGAACATAAAAAGTCGGCCAGTTTTTCGAGATCCGTTCACAATCGTGACGGTGCGAAAGGAAATTATTGATGGCCTTCGTGCTCGCTCGCTACGAAGCGCCGATGGCCGTATTGCTCTGGCTCAGGAAGAACTTACTAATTTGCGGACCCAGGTTCGAACGCTCTCACCACAAGCGACCCTAGACCGTGGCTATGCCGTAGTCCTGACCCAGGGTGGATCAGTTGTACGTACAGCATCATCTTTGAAAATAGGCGAAAAAATCGCAATTAGGGTGGCAAAGGGCGTGGTCGCCGCCACGACTGATGGAATATCTGAAGAGGAGTAGATTTAAGAAATGAGCGATAAGAAAATTTCCTATGAGGCAGCGCGCGACGAGCTAGCTGAGGTTGTTGCGAAGCTTGAAAGCGGCCAATCATCCCTAGAAGAGTCACTAGCTCTTTGGGAACGCGGTGAGGCTCTGGCCAAGATTTGTCAGGAATGGCTCGATGGCGCAAAGGCCAAGTTAGATGCGGTGAAAAAAGATGCCTGAGTTTCACTACAGCGATCTTCTGCCACTCGGGGAAGATAAAACTGAATATCGCCTAGTCTCAACGCAAGGTGTATCTACTTTTTCGGCCGAAGGAATTGAATTCCTCAAGGTGGCTCCAGAAGCGCTGGAACGTTTAACAGCAGAAGCAATCCACGATATCAATCATTTTTTGCGTCCAGATCATCTACAGCAATTACAAAACATCATTAATGATCCCGAGAGTTCGCCGAATGATCGATTTGTTGCAACAGACCTATTGAAGAATGCAAATATATCTGCAGGTGGAATCCTTCCTATGTGCCAAGACACTGGGACTGCGCTGGTGATGGGTAAGAAGGGTCAGCATGTTGTGACCTTTGAGAAGGATGAAAAATCA
>CAILYP010000056.1:0-3213 GCA_903838475.1 uncultured Actinomycetes bacterium
ATGTCATGTGAAACGGCTGCTTGTACAGACACGTGTGCTCCTAAAAAATATCCGAGGCCTCGGGTGATTGATGAGAGGAGTTTACCTGATGAGCTGAAGGACCTTATCCCGGACTTTCTTCATGGTCGCTTCGTTGATTGCCTCTACGTTAAGGCGCAGAAGAGGCTCTGTATTGGAGGGGCGAACGTTAAACCACCATTCGGCGGCGCTTACGGTGACTCCGTCTAGTTCGTCAATCTCATAATCCTGCCTAAATGACTCACGAATAAAGGAGAGAGATTCCTGAGTATCTGAAACTTGTGTGTTGATCTCCCCGCTCAAGACATAACGATTGTAGGGAAGCAACAATTGCGAGAGAGACTTATCGCTTCCAGATAATTCGGCAAGCGCGAAGAGAGCTGCCAGCATTCCAGAATCAGCTCGCCAGAAATCTGCAAAATAGAAATGCCCTGAATGTTCCCCTCCGAAAACGGCATTTGTTTCTGCCATGAGCGTCTTGATGAATGAGTGGCCGACTCGCGAGCGAATGGGTTTTCCGCCATTCTCAGTGACAACTTCGGCAACGGCTTTTGATGAAATCAAATTATAAATTATTGAAGATCCAGGTTTTCTTTTTAATTCTCTAACAGCTATGAGGGCAGTCAGTGCCGAAGGATTAACTATTGCGCCAGTTTCATCAACAAGGAAGCAGCGGTCTGCATCCCCATCAAATGCCAGGCCGATATCAGCCTTATGTTTCTTCACTGCCTTTTGTAAATCAACGACGTTTGCCGGATCAATGGGATTAGCTTCGTGATTTGGGAAAGAACCATCTAACTCAAAGTACATCGGAATGATGTCAACATTTAGACGAGACATAACGGCAGGAGCGGTATGTCCGGCCATTCCATTTCCGGCATCAATCACAACTTTTAATCTTCGTGATGCAGAAGTTAATTCAGCTCCAAAAAGTGAGAGCAAGAACTCCACATATTCGCCAAGCATTTCTCTCTCACTTACTTTGCCCATTGAGCGAGAGGAGACCGGGAATCCTTCTACAATCAGATCGCGGATACGTCGCAAGCCAGAGTCTTGTCCTATTGGGCGGGCAGCACTTTTACAGAGTTTGATTCCGTTGTACTCCGATGGATTATGGCTGGCCGTGAACATTGCTCCAGGAAGATTGAGAGTGCCAGAAGCAAAATAGGCCATATCGGTTGAGGCAAGACCAATTCGAATTGCATCAAATCCCTGAGAAGTCACACCATCAGCAAAAGCCTGGGCAAGAAGTGGAGAAGAAGGTCGCATATCCTCGCCAATCACAACTGTGGCTGGTTCTCTTTCTTCTGCAAGGAAGCGAGCAAATGCGCCTCCGAGTGCAAAGGTAAAGTCAGGTGTAATTTCTTGATCCACCAAGCCGCGAACATCATAAGCCTTCATGATTGTGTCAAGAAATTCGCGAGTAAACATCTGCCAAACCTACAGGTTACCTACGGCGTTGAAAAGGTGAATAAAATTAAATAGATATTAATTAGAAGGCAGAGCGCGAAGGTGGCCCCTTCGGCCTATTTCTTGAGGCGCTGATTCCACAGCATCATTTTCTTGAGTGCGTGTTTGAGCGATCTCTCTGACAGCATCAGCGATCGCCATCAAATCATCATCACTAGGTCCTGCAATTTCTCCGTCCGGTTCGTGCTTGATTACGCTCCAACCATTTGGAACTGTCAGCGTCAAACTATGTTGTAGGCAAAGATCATATGAATGTGGTTCGGCAAAGGTGGCGAGCGGACCTAAAACTGCAGTTGAATCTGCATAGATGTAGGTCAGTGTTTTACTTGCAACCGAACGGCAACTGGCACGTGAGCACGTACGGCCGGTTCGTTGAACACTTCTCATATCGAGAGGTTATCGTGTCGCCTTATCAAAACCCTGTATTTCAACGCGAAAGACTGTGAACGTCGACAATCGGTAGGGTGGATTTCTCTAGCGCTGCGCCGACTTTGAGAGGTAGGTATGCCAATTTTCCTCCCGACGCACTTGGAATAATTACCCCCGCATAAACTGGGTTACTTGAGGTGGCTGCGTTCTTGGCGTTATTGGTGAAGGAAACTGTGCGAATACCAGATGTGCCAGATTTGCCGGATGTGTTAGGAATCCAAAATGCGATATCTGAACCCGTGAGCCGCTGATTCATACTTTTTCCAGCTGAGTTCTTCCATGAGATATTTATGTCAATTTCTGGCCCGGTGAAAACAAATTTAGGAGATAAGCCAAGAAAATTGCCTGAGTATGAAATGAATCGCGACACTGGGGAGGACCATGCAAAATCTCCTCTGGTAATTTCGGTAAGCACCCCTGCTACGACTGGTTGATCTGATTCAACATGGATAGACATTGGTGTCGCAGAAGTGAGATTAGATAGCGGTATATCTAGTACTTTTCCATGAGGGATTGTGCGTCCGTCAAAGCCCAGAGGCGTGAATGATCCATCACCAGAATTTACTGTGAGTTTGATATTGGCATCCAAAGTTCCAGGTACAAGAATTCTAAAAGTAGAGGCGACCTTGCCGGTGGGCGACTGCAGCAGAGCGGGAATGACAAGATCTCGTGATGGAGAACTTTGGGGATTTACAAAATCTGAACCGAGGAAAGAAAGACCCTTTTTCCGCTCATCGAAGAGGAAGCTAGTTACGCGCCCAGAACGAGTTACAACGTGTAAAACGACTGATTCCTCACCTGGCACTA
Organism: uncultured Actinomycetes bacterium; assembly: GCA_903838475.1. GTDB lineage: Bacteria > Actinomycetota > Actinomycetes > Nanopelagicales > Nanopelagicaceae > PALSA-747. Next base: position 2,725 of record CAILYP010000056.1, read on the forward strand.
GTGCATCTACCAGCACCGAGCGATCTGAATTTGCGGGGACAGAAAGTGAAACCACAGGAAGCTGCGCTTTGGATGAGTATCCAGTAATTTCAACAGAAGCTGGGCTTAGCCCGCTGTTAACAATATCTAGCTGCGCTTTACTTGTTAATCCTCCAGACCCGCCAACAAACCATTGATCAGCAATTCCCGATTCACAAATCACGGCTCCAATTCCATTACCTGAGGAATTAAGAGCAAAAGATGTTGAAATATTACTATCAACCAAGAGCGCATTAGATGAAATATTTTCGGTTGAAGATACCGATTTATAGAATAAAAGTGATTTCTTTGCAATGTGTCGTACTGAACTTCGATACTTGGGAAGAAATACTGTAGTCGTCCCATCTCCAAGCCGAGGTGGACAAACTGTCGCAGGAAAAACAGCCCGTGAATTTTGAGCTTTTGCTGCATTTTGCGCAACGGGCGCGGCATAAGAAATAGCTAATGCAA
>CAILYP010000057.1:0-9012 GCA_903838475.1 uncultured Actinomycetes bacterium
AAGAACCCTTCACTTGTGGTGCGTGTGAATGAAAGGCTATCGCCAGTTCGAATCGCTTCTACGAAAGCTCGCTTGGGAATCCATACCCGAGGCACATTTAACTCTCCGTAAAGTTCAAGAGCCCACTCCATGGCTTCCTCGTATGAAGAAGTGCGGTCCATGGGTGGACTCTAGCGAACGTAGCGCTTTTACAACTTACGTTGGTACCAGTTCTTCCAAATCAAACGATGAATTGGAATTTTATAAGGCAACTTCCTTATGAATGGGAAGATTGGGAATAGAGCTAGGCCAATCGTAAGAAGGGCCAGAATAGACATCACTAATGTGTCGGCATTAGGCGATGACTTAAATGGTTCTATTTGATAACCAAGTGAGAAGAGCCAGAGCCATGATTGTCCTGGCCAAGATCCTGTCTCGTTCATTACGCCCCATTGATCTCCACTCAGATGCTGTTTGTTAGCTAAATCCGCAAAATATCCTTCGCTATCAGCTAAGAAGAGAAGTGGCTTAGTGAAGTCAGTTGGTAGCGGGGTATCACTTGTGGTGAGTGCGCCATCTAGCGCACCAGACTTAGCCATAACAAGGAGTGAAGTAATCATTGCTGGCACTGGACCAAAGTTGTTTCCGGTATCAGCAACAGAAACTGCAGCTGGAGCTTTTGATAGCGCCTCGGCATAAGCAGTTGCCCATTTACCTTGTTGATCTGCTGAAGCAGCTTTCCATGAATTTACGGATTCTGTCGCGTTAATGTCATTCATTGTTAAAAGTGGTTCAACAACAAATGAGTTAGCTGGATCAACAGGAATGCGAACTCCTGCCCAATCTTGCAACTTAAGTGGTCCAAGTGTCGGACCTTTAGCTGCATGATTGTATGGAGCACCGTATCCGGCCGATGTTGTCGTTCCTGCTAATTCCCCAGTTGCAGTTTGAACAAAGTCAGGAGCATTTGTATTAGACCATGATTTCAATGTAACTGCTTTATCATCAGGTGAACTAAAGAATAGTGATAGACCTGCAGCGAGAAGTGCAACTACAACAACTGCTATAACACCTTCTTTGATAATGTCGTAGGGACGAACAGGTCCTGACCATTTCTTTGATGGATCAACTTTTATGACCATTAGAAAACACCTCCATCGATTGTTGCATCGTTATCAATGGGAGGAACTACACCCTTACGGCGAACCAAAAGGATATGCCATACGACAATCACTCCGACCACAAGCGGTAAAAGTGAAACGTGTAACAAAATAGCTTGACCAGTATTGAGAGTATTAAAAAATGCTCCAATACCCATGGCGTTGAATCCATCCTTCGCCTGGGTTGCAATCCATTGTGAGTCGAAATTAGTCTGAATCAAATATCCAGTTAATGCGGTCACAATTGAAGTTCCAAATGCGAGAACACCTGTGATCCATGTTGCCGTGCGTTTACCTCGCCAAGCCGCCATCCAGAATTTGCCCCAAAGATGGACAACCATGAATACGAAGAAGAGTTCAACGCTCCAAAGGTGCATCGAATTCCAGAAGTGTCCAACACTTGAAACGTGCCACCAAGAAGGACCTTCCAGGGTTAGTACAAGTCCGGTTGCAATCAGCATGACTAATGATGCGATTGTTAAAACTCCGAAGACATAAATCCACGATGCTACATATGCAGGTTGATTATCTGGGAGAAGATCCTCTGGCTCCATTGTTTCAAGTGTGGATTTACGAAGCCTGGCGGTCCAATTTTTCTCTACTGGTGAATTACTCATTTCTATTCATCCTTTCCTTGTGGGAAGGGGATAAAAATTGCCAATAAAAAGATTGCAAACATTGCTGCGATGATGACAAAGTTTCCGACTGATACTTGGAAGGGGCCAAATCCAAGAAAGTGGGCTGGGTGGTTTAGATTGATTAAGGCCATATTCAATGCGCGGTGCATAACGCTCTCCATTTCCGTTATATAGACGGTAGTCCTATGAGCCTAAAAATCACCCACGCTGGCCCCTCTTTTTAGCAGGGATGAGTGGTGGCGCTCGTATCTCTACTTATACAATCAGCCAACAGATAGCTCTAGTGAATGAGGCACACGTGGCTGATAAAAAGTTCCTTTCATGGGTTGGCTTTAAAGGAGAAAATTCGATGAGTGCTGCCCGAGTCGTTAGTTCTGAAGAACCAGTAGGCGGATCGCAGAGTGCTATTTCAAGGATCCGTGAACTTGAAAATCAAATTGCAGAACTTCGCTCAAGGCGCGACATTACAAACCTGACAAAAGAAGAATTTGAAATTCTTGCCTCCGAAACTGCGATGACACTAATTAAGACAGCGCAATCCAGGGAATCCAAGGCGCTTACCACTGCGCAAAAAATTATTGGTGAAGGTACTCAGTCGGCAAAAGAATTAGTACAAAGCGCTGAATCAAAAGCGAAGTCATTTGTCGCACAAGCAGAAGCGCGTCTTGCGCAAGCAGAGGTACGCGGACGCAAATATCTAGAGGCTGCGCAATCAGAGGCTGAATCGACACTTGCAGAAGCAGCGCACGAAGCAGAGCAAATTTTGAGTTCTAAGAAGCGAGAGGCCGGGTCGCTGACAAGCGCTGCCAAACGTGAAGCCGATGAACTCATTGCGCGCGCGGTTACCGATATCGCTGATTACCGTGGTTGGCTATCAACTGCAATTGCAGAAGCATCACGTTTACATAAGATTCAGTCCCAATCCTTGAATGCAGCTGAGCAAGCAATCGAACAAACCCGTAACCGCTTGGCATCAGCCTTTGAAAAGCTCGCTGCGCTTCAAGGTGAAATCGAGGCCAATCTAACTCCTGAAAATCTTCCAAAAGCCAAAGAATACATCCGCGTTGCATCTCGTGTTGGTACTGAATCAAACCCTGAAGCACCAGCGAAAAAGCCTGCTGCAAAAAAACCTGCAGCAACAAAACCGACTAGTAAGAAATCTTCTGCTAAAAAGGTAGCGAAAAAACCTGCAGCAAAACGTAAGTAATGTTCGCAACAAAAAAATCTAGGTACATCGCGCCCATCGACGGATTGCGAGCTATCGCAGTCATCGCAGTCATGCTCTATCACGCTGGAGTAAATTGGATCCCGGGTGGATTTCTTGGGGTTGACCTTTTCTTTGTTATTTCAGGCTATGTAATTACCAGACTTTTACTTGATTCTATTGAAGAGTCCAGTGCACTTGATCTACGCGAATTCTATTTCGCTCGCATCAGACGTCTCTTTCCAAGCCTGCTTTTGGTAATCGCCTCAACAACAATCATCGTTGCAGTATGGGCGCCAGATGCAGCCAAGAGATTCTTCACCGATATTCCATTTGTCTTAACGGGAAGTAATAACTGGCGTTTGGTGGCAAATCATCAGGACTACTTCGCTGCAATTGGCCGCCCACCGTTGCTTCAACACACCTGGTCGCTTGCTGTCGAACTTCAGTTCTATCTAATTTGGCCACTCATTCTCTTGGCAATTTTAAAATACTTTGGAAAGAGCAATATTGCAAAAGGTGCGCTATCTATCGCCACTTTCTCTGGGTTGGCTCTGTTTATATTCTCGCTGAATGTGGACTCTGCATCATCTAGTCGAATCAGCCATATTTACTTCGGCAGTGATACCCATAGCCTTGGACTATTCCTAGGGTCAGCCCTAGCGGTTAGTTGGGTCCCACAAAATCTCACTCGAAACATTTCTGATCGTGCGCAAGACTTTGTCGATGGCATAGGCGTAATAGGTTTCCTCGGACTGCTTTCTACATTTCTCTTTATTAATGAATCCAATGCAACCTTGTATCGCATTGCCTTTCCACTGGCGGCTATTTTTGGCTGCTTCACACTTACCTCTCTTGTCCACCCTGCATCCCGATTTGCACCCCTTATAAGTAGCAAACCATTTTTATGGATTGGCCAGCGCTCATACGGAATATATCTTTGGCATTGGGTGATCTTCCAAATAATGAGGCCTGGAATTGACCTAGCCGGTGAGGCTTGGGCAGTTAATGCCGCAAGATTCCTCATTGTCTTTGCATTAGCTGATATCTCGTTGCGTTATATAGAAATTCCAATTCGCCGAGGTCAACTTGCATTGTGGTGGCGAGGCCTTAAGTACCGAACACCGAGTGTTCGAAAGCGTGCTCGAATTCTTGTCATTCTTTCTTCCACACTCTGCGTTGTACTTCTCGCTACATCTGCCACGATCGCGCTGTATCGCCACAGTCACGCCAAGACCTCAATTTCGCAGGCCGATATGAACAATGCATCTCTCATTCCCACAATGCAGGAACATAAAGAAGGCCTCTGGGTTACGGGTGATTCCGTGATCCTTGGAATTCGCTCGAAGCTAGCTTCCCATTTCAAAATCGCTCTCGTTAATGCACGAGTCGGCCGTCAAATTCAAGAATTAACTAGCGTGGTTCGGCAAGATGTATCACTGGTTCCAGACGCGACTGTTATCTTAGATTTAGGAAATAACAACCGCCTTACTCGTGATTCTGTCGAAGAACTTTTTGCTTTGTTGAAAAATCAACCACGCATTGTCATTGTCAATACAGCAGTTCCACGTTCATGGCGTGATGAAAATAATCAGATTATTGCTTCAGTCATCACGAAGTATCCGCAAGCTCACTTAGTTGATTGGGCTTCGATTTCGCAAAATCATCCTGAATTTTTTGCTCCTGATGGAGTTCACCTAGATGATACGGGTAGCGATGTTTATGTCGCAGCAATTTTAGAAAATCTAAAATAAAAAGCTATAAAAAGTAGTCATTAAAAAAAGCCCCTCCGTTTTCGGGAGGGGCTTTCACATTTTAGTTAATCAGTTATTGGGAATTGGGAATTGGCAATCAGGTATTAGGAATACTGTCCTGGAAGTCCGAACACCAATCCACCTGCTGTGGTTCCATTGTCATAGATTGCTGACACTCTAAATGAGCACCAACCATCTGTTCCATTTTTTGTAACATCAAGAGAAAGCTGAGTGGCTGGAACTGTTGAAATTAATTTCCAAGCTCCACCATTTGAAGCAATCTCGACATTAAAGTTCGTTAGCCCAGTCGAACCAGGTGCTGCTTTCCAAAATATAGTAGCTCCGGTTGATGTGTAGTGAGCAACAATTCCAACAGGTGCTGGGGCATCGCCAGTAGCTGGCGCTGCTGTTGTAGCAGCCGTTGTTGAATCCGTAGGAGCTGCGCTTTCGGTTGGCGCTGCTGATTCAGATGCTGCAGCAGATTGACTTGGTGTTGCAGTGTTGTTGTCCGTAGTCGTTGTCGTTGAATGATTGCGAGAAACAACTGCTACTGCAAGAAGTACGATTCCAACAAAGACAGCTAGAACAACTCTGTTTGATGACTTCGGTTGAGTACTTTTCTTATCAGCAGATACAGCAGCTGCTGGTTTTACCGGTGCCGCTGATGTGGCAGAACTGGAAGAAATAGTTGATCGAACAGATGTTGCTGAACCTTGTGAAGCGGCTCTAGCTGAACCTGAAGTAGGAACTGCAGGAATAATTATGCGCTCAACGCTTCCACGAGTGGATCGCTTGGCGACTTTCTTGGCAACCTTCTTGACGGCCTTTTTGGCTGGCGCCTTTTTGGCAACCTTTTTAGCAACCTTTTTGACGGCCTTCTTGGTAACCTTCTTAACGGTCTTTTTCGCGGCAGTCTTTTTAGCTACAGACTTCTTTGCAACTTTTTTCTTTGCAACAGTCTTTTTAGCTACAGACTTCTTTGCGGTCTTCTTAACGGCCACAGATGTGCTCCTTGAGGATATTGGTGAGGTTGATAACGTAGGACTAAGCCTACCTCACACCTTCTTAGCCCTTGCTAGAGCGTGGCGGTAAGGCGTGGAAAAATTTTTCGCATTGCCTCGCCGCGGTGGCTGATTCGATCCTTCTCCTGCGCGCTCAGCTCTGCAGAGGTAAGGCTGAAACCCTCTGGGACAAAGATTGGGTCATATCCAAAGCCATGTTCGCCTCTAGGGCTATCGATAATGTGCCCCGGCATCTCACCCTCTTCAAAAATAAGTGATTCTCCGCTTGCGTGGTCTGCAGGTAACGAAAGAGCAACAACACAACGAAATTGCGCCTTTCGAGAGACTGGTCCATCAGCCTCCAACTCATGAATCTGTTGCAAGACTTTTGCAGTGTTTGCCGCATCATCCCCATGTATTCCCGACCACCGTGCTGAATACACACCGGGATCTCCGTTGAGGGCATCAATAAAAATTCCACTGTCATCTGCCAGACATGGCGTGCCAGTTGCTTGCGTGATAGCAATTGCTTTCAGTGCTGCGTTCTCTCTGAGGGTAGTTCCAGTCTCCTCGACATCTGGAAGCTCTGAAAAATCAAGCAAGCTCATCACTTGTACATCAGGTGCGTACTGCGCCATCATGCGTTGAAATTCAGTTATCTTCCCAGTGTTTCGAGAAGCAATGATGAGTTTGCGCAATTGTGAACGTCTTTTACTTGAGTGCTGCTGCTTGAAGTAGTGCGAGTTGAGCGCATCCTGCAGTACCTAAATCAAGAAGTTGATTGAGCAGATTTCGATCGAAGGGAACACCTTCAGCTGTGCCCTGAACCTCAACGAAATTGCCGTCGCCCGTACAGACAATGTTCATATCCGTATCTGCGGTGACATCTTCTTCGTAGCAAAGGTCAAGCATCGGAACGCCGCCAATTATGCCAACAGACACTGCTGCAACAGAGTGGCGCAATGGCTGGCGATCTGCCAACACATGACCTTTGGACTTTGCCCATGTGATTGCATCAGCGAGTGCAACATATGCCCCAGTGATTGCTGCCGTTCTCGTTCCACCATCTGCTTGCAACACATCGCAATCGATAACGATCGTGTTCTCGCCCAACGCGTGAGTATCAACTACAGCGCGAAGTGAGCGACCGACTAGACGAGAAATTTCCTGCGTACGACCACCGAGCTTTCCTTTAACGCTCTCGCGATCAGAACGAGTATGTGTTGCACGAGGCAACATTGCATATTCAGAAGTTACCCAGCCTTTGCCTGTACCTGCAATCCAACGTGGAACACCTGGTGTGAAAGATGCAACGCATAAAACTCGAGTATTACCAAATTCGACTAGAACTGATCCTTCTGCATTATTTAACCAATTTCGCGTGAACTTAATTGTCCGCAATTGATCTGCTTGACGTCCATCGATACGTGCGCTCATTCATTCTCTTTCTGTCGTCGCTGCTAAATGGGTTGAAACTTATTGCTTAAATTATATTGCTTAAATTATATTGAACTCTCTACAGTCAAAACTTCTGGGCCAAGAAAACGTCTTGCTAAGGTTGCAAACGATGCGCTATTTCCGGTAGACACAAATTTATATTGTGGTGCACCAGCATCTTTCGCTCTTAATAAATCATGCTCTACAAGTACTCGATAAAGATCTTTGGCAGTCTCATCTGCGCTTGAAACAAGAGTGACGTCATTTCCCATTACATAAGAAATTACTCCAGTAAGGAGAGGATAGTGAGTGCAACCCAGAACAAGCGTGTCTATTCCCGCGCGTGTAAGTGGCTCTAAATATTTCTTCGCAACCTGTGTTATTGCTGCTCCTGAGGTTTCCCCGCGTTCTACAAATTCAACAAATTCTGGACACGCAACTGACGAAATTTCTAGTTGAGGAGCGGCTGCAAATGCATCCAAGTACGCTCCTGAATCAATCGTGGCTTGCGTTCCAATAACTCCAACCTTTCCCGTACGAGTTGCAGAAACAGCTCTGCGCGCAGCAGGTTGAATAACTTCAATCAGGGGAACGTCATATCGTTCACGTGCATCACGAAGAGTTGCTGCACTTGCACTGTTACATGCAATCACAATTGCTTTGACACCAGCTGCAACTAATTGGTCCATAATTTCAAGTGCGAAGGAGCGCACCTCGGCTAGCGGACGTGGACCATAAGGACCACGTGCAGTATCGCCCACATAAAGAATGGATTCATTCGGAAGCTGATCGATGATTGCGCGAGCTACTGTCAATCCACCCACACCAGAATCAAAAATTCCGATTGGGGCACTTGAGTTCATGCGACAAGTCTACCTATATCGAGCTAGTGGTCAGTAGTTTCGGTATTCAAAAGTTCGAGCAGGTTCTCTTGCAGCCAACCTAGCCAAAAATAGACGGCGTAGATACCTTTTTGAGGATCCTCATCGGGCATATTCTCAAATATTTCAAAACTGCTACTTTGAATTTCTAGACGAACGGAAAGCGCCAATCGCAAATCATTCAAAGTTTTTAGCCAGAGTTGAGGATCCAGTCCTTTAATGACACTCGTCTGCTCGCTGTCAACAATAACTAGAAGCTCTTCTCGAATTGTTCGTAGAGAATTCTGCTTTCCTTTTCTTATTGCCGGCTCGGTATAACGACGAAAATCATCAGCCGCTTCAGGATCTGCATACGCATTTGGCAACAATCTACGTAAAACTGGATCTTCTGGCGCAGCAATCTCCTGCTGCATCGCCATCAACGCCGCGAACGGATCATTCTCATCATAATGATGCTGGAAGTCGCCTTCGCCAAGTAATTCAAGAAGTTGCTCGGTGAGATTAATGAGAATGTGTGCCTCATCCATTGAAAGTGAAAGAGTAAAAGTTTCACCAGCCCGAGCGAATTGAGACATTAAATCTTGTCATCTCTTTGGAGAGTTGCCCATAAACCATGTTCGTGTAGCGCTTGCACATGATGTTCCATCTCCTCACGTGAACCCGATGCAACAACTGCGCGACCTTCAAGGTGTACTTGCATCATTAGATCGTGCGCTTTTTCTGAGCTAAACTTGAAAAGTTTTATAAATACATAAGTCACATACGACATTAAATTAACGGGATCATCCCAAACTAGACATACCCAAGGCCGTTCGAGAAGTTGTTCAATACTTAATTCAATATCAGTAAGCGTATCGACCATCAGAACACCTCCCTTACCGCTACTTCAGCTAGCGCAACTAGCGCGGGCACAAGCAAGTACTAACGAACCACAACGGTAACAAGGCTACTTGACGAG
>CAILYP010000058.1:0-2193 GCA_903838475.1 uncultured Actinomycetes bacterium
CATCTTTATTTTTGGACCTAACACTTGCCGAGAATGTTTTCATTGGCCGTCAGCCAATGAAGGGCGCAACAATTGATTGGAACTTTGCCCAACAAGAAGCTTCTCGCCTCTTCAAGCAGCTTGGCGTTGAACTAGATCCAAAGCGCGTTGCTCGCGGACTTTCAATTGCGGACCAGCAAGTAGTTGAAATTGCCAAGGCACTTTCAATGGATGCCAAAGTGATCTTGATGGATGAACCAACTGCGGCGCTCTCATCATCTGAAGTTGAACGCTTGATGACCGTTATGCGCTCACTGCGCGACTCAAATAAGGCCGTTATCTTTGTTAGTCACCGACTTGATGAAGTTTTTGCAATCTCAGATTTCATTACCGTTATGCGAGATGGCGCCACTGTCAGCGAAGCTAAGGTCGGTGCAACTGATCTTCAGAAAGTTATTAAAGATATGGTGGGCCGCGAACTCACTGAACTCTTCCCAAAGACTGAAAATAAGATCGGTGAAGTCGTGCTGGAAGTGAACGATTTAACTAACCCGGCTTATTTCCGAAACATTTCCCTGAAGGTTCGCAAGGGCGAAATAGTTGCGCTCGCAGGCTTGGTCGGTAGCGGCCGATCTGAAGTAGCACGTGCCATATTTGGCATTGATGATTACGAGACTGGAACTGTCACCGTAAAAGGAAAAGTTATGGGCAAGAACCACCCAGTGACTGCGATGAACCAAGGAATGGCGCTTGTGCCAGAAGATCGCCGCCAACAAGGTTTGTTCATGGTCGCGTCAGTAAATAAAAATATTTCAATGGAATCTTTTGGAAATCTGATGAAGGGTTTATTCATTGACTTTGGTAAGGAACGCGAACTGAGTGAGACCTGGAAGCAGAAGCTCAGTATTAAATATGATAACCAACGCGACCCTGTTGAACGGCTTTCTGGTGGAAATCAACAGAAGACTGTTCTTGCAAAGTGGCTTGCCACAGATCCAGATATTTTGATTGTTGATGAGCCAACACGTGGCATCGACGTCGGAACGAAGGCCGAAGTGCACCGCTTGCTCAACCAAGCTGCAAGTGAAGGTAAAGCAATTTTAATGATCTCAAGTGAACTACCTGAAGTACTTGGAATGGCCGATCGAATAATCGTAATGAGAGAAGGACGACAAGTGGCAGAACTTTCTAGAAGCGAGGCGACGCAAGAAAAAGTCATCGCTGCCGCCACATCATCTGCAAAAGTTGGTGCCAACTAATGCATAAATTAGCCCTCAGCTTTAAGAATCGTGAACTAAGCCTTCTTGTAATTTTGGTATTTACCATCGGCTTAACTTCGCTCATCAACCCAAGATTTATTACGGGTTCTGGAACGCGAGATCTATTTAGTTCCACAGCTGTGGTTGCTTTGCTTGCAATTGGAATTGCTCCGATCGTGATCATGCGCCATATCGATCTTTCGATCTCATCCACCGTTGGCTTCTCAGCTTGGATAGTGGCGGCCCAATGTGCTGCCCACCCAAACTACAAAGTTTGGCAAGCCTTCATCATCGGACCAGCAGTTGGTTTGTGCGTTGGAATTGTTAATGGTCTCCTCGTTGCGGGACTAAGGCTTCCATCACTGGTCGTAACTCTGGGCACGCTCTACATCGTTCGTGGTTTGGATTATGTGGTCTCCAATTCTGTTGACTACAACTCACAAGATCTTCCTAAATCCTTGATGAAGCTGGGTGAGACGACTTACTTCGGGCTGGTCCCGTTCCCATTTGTGCTGGTAATTATTTTCATGATTCTCGCTTCCCTGTACTTGAAGTATCGCAAGGCTGGACGTGATCGCTATGCGATTGGTAGCAATCCACCAGCGGCTGAACTTGTTGGTATCAAAGTTTTCCGCAGAACCTTTATGTCATTCGTATTCTCTGGCACAACAGCAGGTCTTGCCGGCGTGCTTTATCTGATGCGTTTTGCCCAAGTTGATGCCACCGCTTTCTATGGCCAAGAGCTTGCGGTTGTGGCCGCTGTTGTTATTGGTGGAATTTCTATCAACGGTGGTATCGGTACTGCGCAAGGTGCAGTTATCGGTGCTTTGCTAGTACAAACAATTCAAGGCGGACTTTCTGCACTTGGCGTTGATGCATTCTGGAAGCAAGCAATTAACGGTGCACTTTTGATCGTTGCACTCTTCTCGGATCGAGTACTCGCAAGACGGAGTGA
>CAILYP010000059.1:0-12370 GCA_903838475.1 uncultured Actinomycetes bacterium
ACTTTTAGTGCTGGCCTTCTTTGCTACAGCCTTCTTTGCTACAGCCTTCTTTGCTACAGCCTTCTTTGCTACAGCCTTCTTTGCTACAGCCTTCTTTGCGGGAGCAACGACTTTAACGGAAGCGGGAATGACTCCATCCACCGGAGCGGTGACATTGCTAGCTTTCGAAGCGGGCGCCGTCGCAGCCGATTTTGATACTGGTGGAGTCACTACGGATGGAATTGATACTGGTGGAATCACTACGGATGGAACTGATACTGGTGGTACTGATACTGGTGGGATCGCATTTACCGCAGTCGGCGCAGACGTATCAGCTGCATAAGCACCGCTCATCGAAATAGATTGTAAGGATGCAATTGCTCCAATTGAAATTGCTGCAATAGTTAACGCTACCGAACTTCGGCGCATGAGGGATGATTGTGATGTGTAATTAAGATTGATCAAGGATTACTGCTTTCTATGAGTGTTAGGTTGAGTATGAGGTTGAGGTATGGGTCGAATGGTGGAAGGGTTTAGATATACCTTTCGAGATATACCTTTCGAGATCTAGCTAAAGAGTTGAAAATGACACTTTTCAACGTGCACATTCATCGACCTTTTTTGAACTAGCCTTTTTTGAACTAGCCTTTTTTCAGAGCTAACTCAAAAAGTAAGCTGTCGAAGGAACCTGCATTGCGCGAATAATCGCTACATCTGACACTCGGCGCCGGGGTGAAAGGGCAAACTGTGTAATTCACACCCCTTAATGGCACACTTACGCCTTATGAGCGGTGATGACAAGAAAAGCGGGGCACCACGAACAGTCGTGTATGGCCCACGCGTTCAAGTTTTCGAACCGCATCGCGCTTCATTGCCGCCAATTCGCCCTTACATCCGCGAATTTTGGGCACGCAAACGTTTTTCGCTAGAACTAGCTAAGTTCGCTGATAAAGCTGAATATCTAGATAGCAACCTAGGAAAAGTATGGCTCGTACTAAATCCACTGCTATTGGCATTTGTTTATTTCCTACTTGTCACCGTACTTCGCGGAGGATCGGATAAGGCGCACGGATTCACAACTTTGGCCCATATCCTGATTGGTTTATTCACCTTTTACTTCGCACAAAACGTAATCAGCGACGGCGCCCAATCCATCACACAAGGTGGGCGATTAATTCTTAATCAGGCATTTCCTCGAACTTTACTTCCGCTTTCCTCCGCGATCCGATCCTTTTGGCAATATCTACCAACTATTCCTGTTTATGTCGGGGTTGTACTGATTGGAAAGATCTTCATTCCTAAAGCAGATGTACATATCTTTAGCTGGGCGCTTCTCTGGGTTCCTTATGTAACTTTCTGTCTGGCGCTAACGGCATTTGGAATGGCGCTGGTGTTCGCGACAATGAATGTCTACTTCCGCGATACCTCCAAATTACTTTCCTACACAACCCGTATCTGGCTATACGGATCTCCAGTCTTGTGGCTACCTGAAATGTTGCATGGTTGGCACCGCGTCATTTTGTATCTCAATCCACTAGGTCCTGCACTTTCAGCAACCTCTGAAATTTGGATTCGAGGCCACGCTCCAACACTTGCCCAACTCATTGGGCTACTTGTCTGGGCGCTCATAGCCATAGTCCTTGGCGGATACTTCTTTATTTCAAGGGAGCGTGATTTCGCTGTCCGAATCTAAACGCCTTCTTATCGATATGCCTGAAAATTTGGCAGTCCGCATCGAAGATCTTTCGATTACCTACAAAATAAATATTGATACAAAAAAGACTCTCAAGAATGCTGTTATGCGCGCAAGTAAAGGTGAGAAAGTGCGCATGCGCACCGTTGAAGCTGTAAAGCATTTGAACCTTGATATTCCGCATGGATCTGTTCTTGGAATCGTTGGCGCGAACGGTGCTGGAAAATCTACATTGATGCGCGCGATCGCTGGCATCTTGCCACCATCCGAAGGTCGCATTACGGTCAACGGAAAGATTTCCACACTGCTCGCGTTAGGCGTTGGCTTCAACCCCGCACTTTCTGGACGCGACAACATCATTCTCGGCGGCTTGGCATCTGGTCTTACTAAAGATGAAATTGCTTCAAAGACAGATGAAATTGCAGCGTTTGCAGATCTTCCCGATGGCTTCATCGACATGCCAGTTCGTACATATTCATCAGGAATGTATGGGCGCGTAGCGTTTGCTGTCGCTGTTGCAATGACGCCCGATATTTTGTTACTAGATGAAGCACTTTCTGCTGGAGATGCTGCTTTCAAAGAGAAGTCTTTTCTACGTATGCGCGAGTTAGTCAAAGAAGCTCGAACAATCGTGATCGTTTCCCATGCTTTACAAACCGTGAAAGACCTTTGTACTCATGCAATCTGGATGCATAAGGGACAGGTCTTAGCTAGCGGTGAAGCCGGCGCGATTACCGATAAATATCTTGACTTCCTCCAGGTTGGAACTCTGCCCTCTAACCTCGAAGACTTCTAAGAGTTTCAAGACTCATACGAGCCAATAGACGTCAGCTAATGTCGAACTCATCATCAGGCAAACAAATTACGCAAAAACAATTGCGAGTTGCAATTTTGACTAGTGCCGATGATGTGGCCGATGCTCGTTTGCATCGTCTTAGTAACGCACTCATCAAAGATGGCTGCCAAGTAGAAATCTGCGCGCTTGGCGAAAAGAAGAATGCCCCAGTTGGTAGTGAATTTTGGCGCGCACCAGGGAATCGTAATTTTTCGGGACGAATTCTAAGAGATCTTGTTATCCCCCTTCGAGCTGGCGGGGATGTTTGGGTAGTTGTCGCACCGGATTTGCTACCAACTACATGGCTAGTGGCAAAGTTGCGAGGCAAGAAGATAGTTGCTGATGTACATGAAGATTATGTACAACTCCTCAAAGATCGAAGTTGGGCAAAAGGAATTATTGGCGTAGCAGCAAAAATGGTTGCACGGTTAGCCACTCAATTAGCCGCCTCCTCAGATATGACTTCCGTTGCTGATACTCAAGTACCTCCCTTTAACGCCAAAAATAGAATTGTTGTTCGAAATCTTCCAGATACTTCCCTATTAACTATAAGCAAAGTACTTGCCGCAACTCCGACAGCTATTTATATCGGTGATGTTCGCAAATCTCGTGGGCTTTTCGCGATGTTAGAAGCAGCTGAACGCGCGACCTCGTGGAATTTTGAGATCATCGGAAATCTTTCAGCACAAGATTCTGAGGCAGTAAAAAGGTGGCAAGCAACTTCGCCCGCTTCAACCCGCGTTACATTTCATGGACGACTTGCTCCTCGCGATTCATGGAAATTTGCAGAACACGCATGGGTTGGCTTAACACTTCTTGAATCTACGCCAGCATTTGTTGAAGCCGTTCCAAGCAAACTATACGAATATATGAGCGCCGGACTTGCAACAATCTCAACGCCTTTACCAAGATGTGCCGATTTAATTGAGCAAAGCGGTGGTGGCGCAATTGCAGATTCAGCATCGCGCGTGGCAGATATATTGAATCGTTGGGCGGCCAATCCAGATGAGATTCGCGCCATACGTCTTGCGGCAAAAACATGGGCTGATGCTCATCTCGACAGCGAGCGCGAATATCGGGCATTTGTAGAAGGAATTCGCTCCCTTTCATAGATAGACTTCACGCGTGACTGTACGAATTGCTCCCGGCGCAGATATCGATCCCACTGCTTCAATTGGCGATGGAAGTTCAATCTGGCATTTGGCACAAATTCGCGACAATGCGAAGTTGGGTACCAACTGCATTATTGGTCGAGGCGCCTATGTTGGAAGCGGCGCGATTCTTGGCGATAACTGCAAAGTTCAAAATTATGCGCTCGTGTATGAGCCAGCAAAACTTGGCAATGGTGTTTTTATCGGGCCTGCCGTCGTTCTCACAAATGATCATTTCCCACGAGCTGTAAATCCAGATGGTTCCATTAAGAGCGCATCTGATTGGGACGCGGTTGGCGTCACTATTGGAGATGGGGCTTCGATCGGCGCTCGCGCCGTGTGTGTGGCTCCAGTGACAATTGGTGCTTGGGCTCTTGTTGCAGCCGGGTCTGTTGTAACTAAAGATGTTCCGGAGTACGCCCTGGTGGCTGGAGTCCCGGCAAAACGCATTCGCTGGGTGGGTCGCGCAGGCCTTCCGCTAGAAGATATTGGAGATAATCGCTTTCGTTGTCCAGAAACTGGCTCAACGTATAAAGAGGTCGGACCAGACAAGCTCGTTCTCGAATAGAGTTCCAAAAAATCTTAATGGCAAGGTAATAACAAAAAGAAACGAAGCACAGCTAAACGAAACGAAGCAAAGCAAAACGAAGCAAAGCACAGCTAAACGAAACGAAGCAAAGCAAAACGAAGCAAAGCACAGCTAAACGAAAAGGACGAGACGTGATTCCAGCAGCTAAACCGATTATCGGAGATGAAGAGCGCGAAGCAGTTGACCGCGTATTACGTTCTGGCATGTTAGCCCAAGGCCCAGAAGTAAAAGCATTCGAAGATGAATTTTCAGCCACTGTTGGTGGCCGGCACTGTGTTGCCATGAACTCTGGAACATCAGGCTTGCACCTTGGCTTTATTGCATCTGGCATCGAACGTGGTGATGAAGTAATCGTTCCTTCATTCTCTTTCGCCGCAACTGCAAACTCTGTGGCGTTGGCAGGCGGGGTTCCGATTTTTGCAGATATCGATCCAAAGACCTTTAACATGGATCCAGACCACGTAGAAACTTTGATTACGAAGAAAACAAAGGCAATTATGCCGGTGCACCTTTATGGGCACATCGCAGCGATGGATCGCTATCAAGAAATATCAAGTAAATATGGCGTGAAAATCATTGAAGATGCTGCGCAAGGTCACTTAGCATCAATGAGCGGGCGCAACGCAGGAGAATTTGGAATCTGCGCTACTTTTTCTTTTTACCCAACAAAGAATATGACGGCGGGCGAAGGCGGCATGGTGGTTACGGACGATGCCCAGGTCGCGCGCATGCTGCGCCTTCTTCGAAACCAAGGCCAAGAGATTCGATACCAAAATGAGGTCGTTGGATTTAATACTCGTATGACTGATATTCATGCTGCAATTGGCCGTGTTCAGCTTCGTAAACTTCCAGGCTGGACTAAGCAACGCCAAGCGAATGCGGCTTATCTTGATGCCAATATAAAAGGCGTCACCGTGCCATTTGTTCAACCGGACACAACTCACTCGTATCACCAATACACAATTCGCGTTCCTGGCGGTTCTTCAGAAAAGCGCGATGCATTTATGAAGGGACTGACAGATCGCGGTGTTGGTTGCGGCGTTTACTACCCAACTCCGATTCATCGCTTACAGTCCTTTAATCTAACCCTTGACCTTCCTGAAACAGAATTACTTGCTAAGGAATGTGTCTCGTTGCCTGTACATCCATCATTGACTCAAAATGAACTTGAAACAATTGTTTCTGTGGTCAATGAAGTTGCAGCTTCCCTATAGTTTTGCATTTTAATTAAATTTAAGAGCTACATAAAAGGAAACGAGTAAGCCGTGAGTGATAAGAAGTTACGAGCAGGATTAGTTGGCTTGGGCATGATGGGTCGCCACCATGCACGCGTACTTGGCTCACTCGATGGCGTTGAACTAGTTGCGGTATGCGATCCAATGGGCGATGCACACAACGTTGCAGGTGGCCGACCTGTTTTCACTAAAGTTTCAGATCTCATCGCTGCTGGAATTGATTACGCAATGGTTGCCGCCCCAACTGCTTTCCACGAAGAACTTGCTCTGGAATTAGCTGCTGCTGGAATTCATGCACTTATTGAGAAGCCGCTAGCTGTCGATACTCCGGCTGCTAAAAGAATTCAGGAAGCGTTTGCTGCTAAAGGTTTGGTTGGCGCAGTAGGACATATCGAACGATATAACCCAGCACTACAACAACTTCGCGCTCGTTTAGATGCTGGTGAACTTGGAGCGGTCTATCAAATAGCCACTCGCCGCCAAGGTCCATTTCCATCAAGAATTGCAGATGTAGGCGTCATTAAGGATCTTGCAACTCACGATATTGATTCAACGGCGTGGGTAGCCCGTTCAAAATTTATTTCTGTGTCTGCACAAACAGCTCATAAATCTGGCCGACCACACGAAGATATGGTTGCTGCCATTGGTAAATTGGAAAATGGGATTATTACCAATCATCTTGTTAACTGGTTGACTCCGTTTAAGGAGCGTTTAACAATCGTTACAGGTGAACGAGGAGCACTTGTTGCAGATACTTTAACTGCTGATTTAACTTTCTATGCAAATGCCTCAGTGGATACCCAATGGGATTCAGTTGCAGCTTTTCGCGGGGTGAGTGAAGGCGATGTTATTCGCTATGCATTTGCAAAGCCTGAGCCACTGCGGACAGAACATGAAGCATTTCGCGATGCGGTTCTTGGACTTCCGGGCGCAGTTGAGCGAATCGTAACAATGGAGCAAGGGCTTGCAACGGTTGCAGTTGCATCGGCGATGATAGATAGTTCGAAGAATGGAAGCGTGATTTCACTATGAAGATAGCGGTTGTAGCTCTGGGTAAAATAGGTCTGCCATTAGCAGTTCAATTTGCTATGAAAGGCCATCACGTCATTGGTTGCGATGTAAATCAAACAACCGTTGATCTTATTAATGCTGCGACAGAGCCATTTCCTGGTGAAGCACACCTTGCGCAATATATGAAAGATGTCGTCGGGTCAGGACACCTAACGGCGACTACCGATACAACGTCAGCAGTGGCGCAATCTGAGGCCGTAGTTATCGTAGTGCCACTTTTTGTTGATAAGGATGGTGTACCTGATTTTGGCTGGATGGATCAGGCCACAGAGAAAATTGCTGCAGGGCTAAAGCCTGGCACGCTTGTTTCCTATGAGACAACGCTTCCTGTCGGAACTACTCGTAATCGTTTTGCAAAAGCGCTCGAAAAGGGGTCCGGTCTCAGTGCCGGGAAAGATTTCCACTTAATCTTTTCACCTGAGCGAGTTCTCACCGGTCGAGTATTTGCCGATCTTCGTAAATACCCAAAACTTGTGGGCGGTATAAATGAAAGCTCAACAGCAGCTGGTGTTGCATTTTATGAAGCGGTTCTGGATTTCGATGACCGCCCAGATTTAAATCAAAAAAATGGAGTTTGGGATTTAGGTACTTGCGAAGCCTCTGAAATGGCCAAGCTTGCAGAAACAACATACCGCGATGTCAATATTGCGCTAGCAAATCAATTTGCAATCTTTGCAGAAGGTGCAAATATTGATATTGCGAAAGTGATTGCAGCTTCAAACTCACAGCCATATAGCCATATTCACCAACCGGGAATCGCAGTTGGCGGACATTGCATCCCTATCTACCCACGTTTCTATCTCTGGAATGATCCTGAGGCAACAGTTGTAAGAGCCGCTCGTGAAGCAAATGCTGGCATGCCGGCTCACGCAGTATCACTACTTTCATCAGCACTTGGTTCACTTCAAGGCAAGAAGGTCGTTGTGCTTGGTATTTCATATCGAGGCGGAGTTAAAGAGTCGGCATTCTCTGGCGTCTTTGCCACCGTTACTGCTCTTAAAGAGCAAGGCGCGGAAGTTTTTGTCCACGATCCTATGTACACCGATGACGAATCAATTCGCCTCGGTTTTACTCCGTACTCACTCGGCAACAATGTAAGCGTTGATGGTGTTGTTCTTCAAGCAGACCACGCTGAATATAAGGTGCTTGGCGCTAAAGATTTCCCTGGCGTTAAAGCAGTTGTCGATGGCCGGCGCACACTTAAGCCTGAAAATTTTGCGGGTACAGCGTTCCGAGTCATTGGCGCACCAGCACAATAATTTTAGGGTCTCACTATTTCATTCTGTGAATTAGTCTGCAAATAGCCTGGAATAGGCGTTAGCTGGAAATTAGAATTGCACCTAATGAATCTGAAACGGTAAATGTGCTCGCGGGGTCGGCGATACATTAGCCACTCGATTATAAATTTTTACTAGGTTTTCTGCTTGACGTTCCCATGATCTCTCACTTAGTGCCTGCGGCGTATAAACATCAACATACCTTGCTTTCTTAGCAAGTACTTCATTTACTGCGCGGATGAAATCATCGGTATCAGTGGCTATGAATACTTCACCGTTACCAAGGCGCTTTACCTCAGCCGACATTGTCCGAACATCACTCACCACAATCGGTAGCCGGGCTTGCATATATTCGCCAAATTTAGTGATTAACGAGATTTCGTGGTTGAGTTTATGGTGAATCGGAATTAAGCCAATATCAGCTTCAGATAAATATGCGACTAGCTCAGCATTCGGAACATACGGCAAGACGTGAAAGCGGTCTTTAATGTCAGCGTAATCCTCCACATATTTCATAACCGTTGCATTCTTTGGATTTGCGATAAGCGCTAAATGAATCCCTGGCATTTTGCGAAGAGCGTCAAGTACATCTCCGACTCCTCGTTGCGGGGCAACGGCTCCGCTGTAAACAAGTAGTGGCACATTTGCCGCAATCTTGCAGTCTGATCGCAAGCTTCGCTTTGAAGGTTGCTGGCCTTCAAATAGTGGATCATTGGCGACTATTTCTGGAGTACTTGAAATATCTAGGTGTGGAATAAGCAACTCATTCATTCCTTCACTTACTGAAAGAATGGCAGCCGAGCGGGCAGCGAAGTAACGCTCTTTGGTTGTGTACACACGTCGAAGAGGCTTATTTAGGTGAGCGACGCCAGGTACGTACTCGTGCGCATCATAAATAAGCTCGCACTTGTGTCCAGACTTTTTTAATTTTTCTACAATGGCTCCAGCAATCGGCAGGGCCGTGTAATCATGAGCATGAACAACCTGTGGAAGAAATTCCATCGCTACTGGTGTAATTGCATTTACGGATCTGTGGAGGTTTGGGATTGGCGGATTTAATTTCTTAATAATTCTATTTTCAACATTTCGCTTAATTTTGCGCATGTATCGTAGAAAGAGCGCCATCTGCTGCTGTGTGACCACTGGCTTTAGATGAAGGCGCTTAATTCGAGCATAACCTATTCCAATTTCATCAGTATTGGGAGTGCTAGCAGCGCCGATGACTAAAACATCCCAGCCCGCATTTCCAAGCGACCAAGCACATTTGAGTACTCGAGAATCTTCCACAACAGAGTTAAGAACGATATGAAGCGTACGAGGTGCTGATATTGCAACTTCTCTAGATGCTTCAGCTACGCGTTCATCTTTCTGTGGTGCATTTACCATAGGCAGAATCTACTAATAAACAGGCCCGGGTGTACGGTTAGCAAACCATGAACTTCCTCCCAGATTTGATCCCACGAAAGTCTGATTATTTAGGACTTTCTAAGAGTTGGCGAGTCGATGCTCTTGCTGGAATTACCGTTGGAATTGTTGCCCTACCCCTTGCCCTTGCATTTGGAATTACTACAGGCGCGGGTGCATCAGCCGGACTCATCACAGCGGTTCTTGCGGGATTAATCGCAGCGATATTTGGAGGCTCACATCTCCAAGTTAGTGGCCCTACTGGTGCAATGACTGTGGTGTTAGTTCCCATCGTTGCTAAATACGGAGTCTCAGTATTAGTTCCATTAGGAATTGTGGCTGGTGTCTTGGTGATGCTCTCAGGAATTTTTGGTCTTGGTAATCTCATTAATAGAGTGCCTTGGTCGGTGATGGAGGGCTTCACGCTAGGAATAGCGATGGTAATTGGATTACAACAAATGCCGATGGCTCTAGATGTTGTTAAAGCGCATGGAGAACGTACCTTGCCCGTAGCTTGGGGAACTCTTCAAAACGCAATAAGTTCGGGGCTCAATTGGAAGTCAATTTCGATTGTTGTAGCAACGCTGGCAATAAAATTTGCCACACCTCATGTACTAAGGCGATTAAAAATTACTGTCTTTATACCCGGAAGCTTTCTGGCAATTGTAATTATGACTGCGCTGCTTTGGGAAGTGAAGGTCGCAAAAGTTGGAAATCTGCCAGCAAAACTTATTGATACCCAGAAGCATTCACTTGGTCTTCAAGGCATGACAATTCTCGCTTTTATATATGCAGCCTTTTCAATTGCCGCACTTTCTGGCATTGAATCACTACTTTCGGCCCGGGTAGCTGATCAAATGGCGCACCATCGCGGTCTTACTAAGACGCTGCCAAATCGCGAACTCTTCGGTCAAGGTATGGCCACGATCATCGCATCACTGCTCGGTGGAATACCAGCTACTGGCGCAATTGCTCGCTCAAGTGTCAATGTGCGATCCGGTGCAAGTAGTCGCTTTGCCGCTATTACACATTCGATATTTCTGATTCTTGTAATTACTTCCCTTGGCTCTGTTATTTCACATGTTCCCACCGCCACCTTGGCAGCTGTTTTAATTGGTACATCGATTCGTATCGCAAGCCCTGCAAGAATGAAAGAACTACTAAGGACTATGGGACCAAATCAGATAGTTTTATTAACTACTGCTGCGACAGTTCTTCTTGTTGATTTGATTTGGGGTATAGCAATTGGGGTGGCGCTTCATTTAATACTTACCCGAATACTTAAAAAGAAATTTAATTAGCGAACCGGCATAGCCATTGTTATGGCTGCGATTACTGCTGTTAAGAGGGCGGCCTGTCCGAGAAGCCCTATGGCTGTCTTGCGATCTGCCTTGCGCTGTTCAGGAGTGAGAACTTTCGTAATTGCCCCGACTTTACCGAAGTTAAAAGCACCCATAAACCCAAAAGCTAAACAAAATTTCTTTCGCGACTGTACAAATCCAATTGCAAAGACAAATGCGGGGAGAACAATACTTAGCCGATCAAAACGAGATGCATGGCTCTGTTGAAAACTTGCAAGAGTTACGATCGATAAAATGCAGCCAAGCCACATAACAATTCTGCGCCTGCGTATTTCAGCTTTCCCGATGTTGCATGTACCTGGAATGTAGCTATCGTCGGCCATTAGAGCGCGTGCTCTTCATCTTCAAAAATTTCATTGCTATCAAGTTCATTTTGGTCCAGCCATTCAAAAAGACTTTTGAGCGCTCCAAAGATCACCGCAATAAGTGCGAATAATCCAAAAAGGCGTCGAATGGACTTGAGCATGGCTTAATAATACCCGAGGGCAGAGTCGATCTCGGCCCACAAGTCTTCGACATCCTCAATTCCTACTGAGAGTCGAATTAGATTTTCCGGAATGGATGGACTTTCGGCACTCCAGCGATGGCGTCGCTCCCAGAGTGTTTCAACTCCGCCAAGGGAAGTCGCCTGGGTGATAAGTGTCGTTGAAGAGCAGACTTTATCAGCGTCCGCGGCGCTGCCATTAATTTCAAAACTCAAGACTGCGCCAAAACCCTTCATAAATTTCTTAGCAGTTTCGTGATGCGGGTCATTGGGTAAGCCTGGATAACGGACTTTCGAAACTTTAGGGTGCTTGCTTAAGCGAGTAGCTAATTCGAGCGCACTTTTTTGGGACTGCTGTAGGCGAATTGAGAGCGTACGCATTCCTCTAAGTGCCAACCAAGCCTCGAATGGTCCAACAATTGCTCCGCCGAGCTTTCGTTGATCTTCCAACCTTGTGTAGAGCGCGGAATCATTTGTTGAAAGTGAACCCATAAGAACGTCGCTATGTCCTGCAATAAATTTAGTAACCGAGTTCATCGATATATCGGCGCCCAAAGCAAGAGGCTGCTGATTTAAGGCGGTAGCAAAAGTGTTATCTACACCTACTCCACAGTTGAGCATTTTTGCGGCCGCAATTATTGTTGGAAGATCTGCAACTTCCATCGCCGGATTAGTTGGAGATTCAAGCCAAAGTAAATTTGTACCGGCCAAAGCTTCGAGAACTTCAGATGTATCTGAAACATTGACGTAACGAACTTCTACTCGTTCATCTTCCGCGAGCTTCTTTAAAAGTGACATCGTTCCGCTATAGCCGTTTTTTGAGGCGGTGATCACAGAACCTCGTGGCAAAATGTTGAAAACTGCTGATATTGCTGCCATGCCTGAACCAAATACAAGCGTACGGCCACCCTCAAGCGCACCGATTGCATCTTCTAACGCACTCCAGGTTTGATTTCCGTAGCGGCCATAACCACCTCCAGCCGCACTTGGCGCATGAAAGGTTGAGTTCAAAGAGATTGGTGGATTGATTTCACCATCTGGCTTAGCATCTGGTCGTCCAGCGGCAACCACAAGTGAAGCAGGTTGAAGGGGCCGTGAATCCTTGGATGCGCTCATTGCATAATCGTACCTGCCAGCACCATTTCTTTTTCAGCGCCTGACGCTAGATGACTGACGCTAGGTGACTGACGCTAGATGACTGACGCTAGATGACTGACGCTAGATGACTGACGCTAGATGACTGACGCTAGATGACTGACGCTAGATGACTGACGCTAGATGACTGACGCCA
>CAILYP010000060.1:0-35554 GCA_903838475.1 uncultured Actinomycetes bacterium
CAAAGCAGCTGTTGTGGTTTTTCCGTTAGTTCCGGTGATTCCTACAGCGTGGAGTGCGCTGAATGGTGCTTCATAGAACCATGAAGCTACATCGCCCACTCGTAATCGCGGATCTTCAATAACAATAGCGGGCAGAATTTCGCCACAAATGCGCAAACCTTCAACATCCGTAAGAATTGCTACAGCGCCGTTTTCCTTTGCCTGCGCGGTGAAATTAGCTCCATGGCTTTTGCTGCCAGGAAGTGCCACAAAGAGATCATTCTTCTCAATATATTTTGTCGAGGTCGTTAAGCCTGCGAAAATTACTTGGGCGGCTTTGCCGATCTGATCCTCAACGCCAAGAAAGCGAGAGAGATCAGCTAGTGACTTGGATCTGGGCGCATGTGGTCTCATTTTTTCTCTACGCCTTTGTGCCCGTAGTTGTGGCTCTTTTCAGAGTTGCCTCGTTGAGAGCGAATGTAACCTTCTCATTTTTCGTTGGTGGAACATGCTTGCTTTGAAGGACAAAACTCATCACTTTTTTGAATACGGGAGCAGCAATCACGCCACCAAAATATTGCCCACGGGGATTTTGAATAACTACTGACACTACATATTTTGGTTGATCTGCTGGAGCAAAGCCGATAAAACTAGATGTATAGCCACGATAGCAATGACAAACTGCATTGGCTCGTTGGGCAGTACCAGTTTTTCCTGCAACGCGGTATCCGGGAATAGCAGCTGCCGGAGCAGTTCCTTTTTCAGATACGACGCTCTCCATCATTAGTCGCATCTGCTTTGCAGTACTTGCACTAACTACCTGAACTTTTGTCTGAGGTTTCGAAGCAATGAAGCTTCCCGAGGAGTTCACAAATCCTGCTATTACGTTAGGAGAAACTCGAACTCCGTCGTTAGCAATCGTGGCAAAAACGCTCGTAGCCTGAAGAGCTGTAACTGAATAACCCTGCCCGAAAGCGATGGTCGGTGCGGTTGTGTCCGACCAGTTATCTACGCGAGGTAACAACCCTGCCGACTCCCCTGGTAAGTGCGAGCCTGTCGACTGCCCAATTCCAAATTTATTTAGGTATGTGTACAAAGTCTTACTTGAAATCTGCTCTCCGATTTGAATTGCGCCAACGTTACTTGACTGGGCCAAAATTCCAGTGGTAGTCAATCTCTCAACTTTATGTTTTTCGGCATCATGGAACGTCGCAACTCCAACTTTATACTTGTATGGAATAGTCCATACGGTTTCTGGAGTGGTCTTACCTTCTTCAATAGCCGATGCAATAGTAATAATCTTGCCAGTAGATCCGGGCTCATATACATCTTGGACAGCTGGGTTTCGTAAGCTCTCTAAGGAAATACTTTTGCGTACTGCCGGATCGAAATTCGGTGCGCTGGCCTGAGCAAGAATTTCACCTGTTTTAGGATCCATAACTATGACTGTTCCTGAAGTGGCATGTGCTGATGCAACTGCTGCAGAAATAGCGTTCTGAGCAACCCATTGAATATCACGATCTATGGTTAAAGTGATTCCCTTACCTGACTTTGCCTCAGTTACAAACTGCTGCGAACCAGGAATAATTGCGCCCGCACCATTTGCATAGTCATACCTTCCATTTTTTCCGGCGAGTACAGTTTCCATACTCGATTCGAGCCCAGAAGCACCAACACCAGCGTCATTAATGATGCCAACTAAGGAAGCAGCCAGTCGCCCTGTCGGATAATCACGAACATAAGATCGCTCCGAGAAGAAGCCAACAATACGCTTTGCGACTCCTCCTCTTTCCTTCATTACCAAATTGTTATAAGTAGCAAGTGTCTCGTTGAGTTTTGCCCAGATTGCAGGTGCTGCTTGTTTTGCAATTATTTGATATCGTTTTTTCCCAGTGAGTAGAGACTCAAGAACGTTAGATTCCATACCTAAAATTGGGGCAGTAAGAGTTGCTGTTGTACGAGGATCGGCAATCATCGTTTGGTCAACAATAATATTTATTGCAGCGACGCTTCGCGCAAGTTCGACACCATTAACGTCCGAAATCGTTCCACGTGGTGCCAACAACACTGAAGAGTTCCACATTTCATTACTGGCGCGCTGTGCGAATCCACTTGCTTGAACTGCTTGCACATCGATAAGTCGGATTCCAAAAATAGTAAAGATGAGCGAAACAGAGACCAATAAAACATAAACACGTCTCTGGAAGGTCGCTTTTGAACTCATTTGATAGGCACCGAAATATCAATAAATATAGGGCTATTCGTAGGAATCATTCCCGCTTTTTTGGCAACATCAGCAAGGTGATCTGGTGCTGCTTGCAATGCTACCTGACGCAGTAAAGCATCACGATGATCATTAGTTATATTCACGTTTTGCTTTAATCGCTGAAGAACAAAAGCATCTTGGGTTAGTAAAGTATTGATCAGGAGAAGTGACAATAGACCAATACCGATGATGCCGCTTAAAATGAAAAAGAAAGCTCGGGTTGCAATTTCTTCGCCTTCTTCTTTTTTAAGTTCAGGAACTAATTGTAAAACAGCTTGGGTTGAACGTGAGATTACAAGCTCGCGAGATCGAGCAATGGCGGGTGAGAAGAAAGAAATAGCCATCAGGCGGCAACTCTCTCGATAGCACGCAATCGCATACTCTGTGCACGAGGATTTTGCAGAACCTCTTCGTCAGTTGCAGATTCACTTCCTTGAATAACGTAGGAGAATTTAGCTTGCGAGTTTGGAAGCTCAACTGGCAAGTTGCGCGGAGTTGTAGAGGAGCAGGCAGTTGTAAAAAACCCTTTTACAATTTTGTCTTCCAAGCTTTGATACGCCATAACAACGATTCGACCCGAGACAGCTAGCGCACTCATGGCCGCCGGAATTGCATGCTCTAACGCCACTAACTCTTGATTTACTTCAATTCTCAGCGCTTGGAAAGTTCGCTTCGCAGGGTTCCCACCTGTTCGGCGAGCTGGAGCCGGAATACTTTCTTTTACGAGTTCAGCAAGTTGCTTGGTGCTATTTAGGCGATTGGTTTCTCTCGCATCAATAATGTTGTCAACAATACGTGGGGCAAATTTCTCATCTCCGTATGCGCGAAGAATGTGAATAAGGGCTTTACGCTCATATGTATAAAGAACGTCTTTTGCTGTCATTCCTTGACTTTGGTCCATGCGCATATCTAGAGGTGCATCTTGCGAATAAGCGAATCCGCGCTCAGCCTCATCTAACTGCATAGAAGAAACACCTAAATCAAAAAGCGCTCCGTCAACATGTGCGATACCAAAATTTTCTAAGGCTTCTGGAATCTGGTCATAAACAGCATGGACAATTGTTAAGCGGTCGGTAAAAGGTGCGGTATTTTCAGTTGCAATTGCGATAGCAGATGCATCTCGGTCAAAACCAATGATTCGAAGTTCTGCATACTTTGCCAATAAAGCTCGCGTATGACCACCAAGCCCGAGCGTTGCATCAATAATTACAGCAGTACCGCGGGCAGAAAGGGCCTTCTCGATGGAAGGTGAAAGTAAGTCGATACAACGATCAAGTGCTACTGGAATATGTCGCAACTCTTTCATTACTTCCCCCTTTCACTCTCAACTAAAAGTTCATTTAGCTAATCTTGTTTCTGCACCTAGGTCACCGCCGACTGACGGAATTCGCCACCACTGATCTGCTGTAGTGCGATTGGGGGTAGCGGCGCCGGGGAAGTGGCGTCGCTTTGCGTTAAAGTCGACGATGGCCTAAATGAAGAACCAATAAATTTTTATTACTTAAAAGAGGCCCGGTAGCACCTCCGTTGATACATCCGCGAAACCCTTCTCGCGGTCAGCAAGATATTCATTCCAAGAATGTGAATCCCAAATTTCTAGTCGAGTATTAGCGCCAATTACTACGCACTCTTTTTCCAAACCTGCATAGGTGCGAAGCCCTGCAGGGATTGAAACGCGTCCTTGCTTATCAGGAACTTCATCATGAGCGCCGGCGAACATAACGCGCATGTAATCGCGTGCTGCTTTCTCGGTGACGGGAGCTTGGCGCAGGCGCTCAGTGATGGAGGTGAACTCTTTTGCTGGAAAAACGTAGAGGCAACGTTCTTGCCCTTTGGTGACAACTAAACCTTTAGCTAATTCATCTCGAAAACGAGCAGGAAGGATGATGCGGCCTTTTTCATCAAGTTTTGGTTCATGAGTACCCAAAAACACGTCAGCCACCTCCCCTTCATGACACTTTCGGCTCAATCTCAAGCTAGTAATGAAGCTCAAATCCCCCGATTTTCACTTCATGCACCACTTTACTCCACTTTCCCCCAAAATCAACCACCTTCTGCCACATTTCTCCCATTTGAGCCCCCAGCCACCCCTTTCTCGCCTTTCTTGCCTTTCTTGCCTTTCTCGCCTTTTTTGAAAACGCCTCCGTGCGCCCAATAGAAACTGAGCGCCATTACGCTTTAGGCGTGAGTAATCAGACCCCAGAAAAATTGATCGAGGCCCGGGGCCTTGTAAAGAAGTACGGGGATTTCGCCGCGGTAAATGGCATCGATTTCACAGTTCATCGCGGAGAATCTTTTGGCTTTCTTGGCCCAAATGGCGCCGGTAAATCAACAACTATGCGCATTATTGCCGCCACCCTGACTCGCACTTCAGGTGATATCACCATTCTTGGCAAAGATCCTGCTGAGCGAGGTCCAGAAATTCGTGCGCACCTTGGAGTCGTTCCACAGCAAGATAATCTCGATCAAGCTCTTTCAGTTAGTGACAACCTCTACATTTATGGACGCTACTTCGGATTACCTCGAAAATTCATCCGCGCAAAAATTGAAGAACTTCTTGATTTTGCGCAATTAACTGAAAAGCGAGATGTAAAAGTTGAAGCTCTCAGCGGTGGTATGAAGCGACGATTAACTATTGCTCGCGCGCTTATAAGTGAACCCGAAATTCTTATGCTGGATGAACCAACTACAGGATTAGACCCACAGGCTCGACATATTTTATGGGATCGTCTTTTCCGTTTGAAAGAACAAGGCGTCACTCTTTTATTAACCACTCATTACATGGATGAAGCGGAGCAACTCTGCGATCGGCTAATGGTGATGGATAAAGGTTCAATCATGGCTGAAGATTCTCCTACGGGATTGATCAAAAAATATTCAACGAAAGAAGTTCTCGAAGTTCGATTTGGTTCTGAGCGAAATGCAATGGTTTCGCAACAGCTACGGGGAATGTGTGAACGCATCGAAGTGCTTCCTGATCGAATTCTTATGTATGCAGATGATGCAGAAAAACTCCTAGAGGAAATTCGAAAAAGTGGCCTCCATCCCGTTACATCATTGGTTCGCAGAAGCTCCCTTGAAGACGTCTTCCTACGCCTAACTGGTCGTAGTTTGGTTGAATAAATAGATGAGTAATGACTCTCGAATGGGTTCTCTCGAACTCATTGATACCGAAAAAGCGATTCGCCGCGGGACACAATATGTAATAGAAGTGCGACTTCGCACCATGATGCGCTTTAAATATGCTTTGCTGACAAGCTCCCTTTTAAATCCATTTTTCTACTTAGTATCACTTGGAATCGGCGTGGGTTCTTTCATCAATACCAAAGCCGGTAGCGCTGGAATAGATGGCGTGAAATACATAGTCTTTTTGGCACCAGCTCTACTCGCCGCCGTCGCAATTCAAGATTTTATGGGCGAGGTAACGTTCCCCGTACTGCAAGGATTTAAATGGGAGAAGACTTATTTTGCTATGAACGCGACGCCATTGGATGGGCGCAAGATTGCACTTGGAACTTATTTTGCCTCAATGGTTAGAACTATCCTGTCAGTGGTTATTTACTTTGCGGTGCTCGTCGGGTTCGGCGCGATTCATCCTGGTAGCGCATGGCCAATGATGCTCACATCTCTATTCGCTGCGGCATGCTTTGGCGCGGTCATGATGGGAGCAGCTGCTGCAGTTGTAAACGATGACTTATTCTTAAACTTAATGGGAAGACTTTTAATAATGCCATTATTTCTCTTCTCTGGGACTTTCTATCCGCTTTCTTCAATGCCAATTCCACTTCAAGCCATTGGTTGGATTTCTCCGCTCTGGCACTCAACGGAATTAGGACGTTGGGTCAGCTATGGCCACCACATTTCTATCACTATGCTCGCAATTCACTTTCTTTATCTCTTTGTCATGCTTGTCATCGGCCTGCTCTGGTCCTTTAATCGTTTTGAATACCGGTTAACAAAATGATCACTACTGCAGCAGTTGCCTTCGCTGAAGCCCGAATTGGTCGTCTGGGCGAATCGGTTTACTCAGGTCGCTCACGCGCAGTGATTCAACGCGCCTATCTAGCTTTTAGATCTTCAGCATGGATTGTGGTTGCCACAGGATTCCTAGAACCAGTGTTGTATCTCTTTTCTTTCGGATATGGCGTTGGAAAACTCATTGGCACAATTGAGGTTGCCCCTGGTCAGTCTGTTTCATATGCGGCATTTATAGCACCGGCGCTCCTTGCAACGAGTGCGATGAATGGGGCAATTTATGATGCTACGTGGAATGTGTTTTTTAAAATGAGATTTGACGGAATTTATCAAGGAATGCTTGCAACCTCACTTGGACCTATGGACGTTGCTCTAGGTGAAATTGGGTGGGCACTTTTGCGAGGACTTGCATATGCAATTGCCTTTATGTCAATTATTGGTGGCCTTGGGTTAGTAACAACTCCCTGGGCCCTACTAGCAATTCCATGCGCAGTGCTTATTTCATTTGGGTTTGCCTCAATCGGAATGGCAATTACGACCTACATGAAATCCTTTGAACAAATGAACATCATCAATGTCGTTTTACTTCCGATGTTTCTTTTCTCAGGATCATTCTATCCATTGAGTATTTATCCGGGTTGGCTGCAAGCTTTTATAAAAGCGCTACCGCTTTGGCATGGCGTTACTTTAATTCGATCAGTTTCGCTAGGTATTTTTAATACATCACTCATCCCACACATACTTTATTTTGTAGTGATGATCGTATTAGGCCTTTATGTTACGACCCGCAGATTAACAATTCTTTTTATGCGTTAATCAGCCTTCGAAATTACGACGATCCCAGCGATCTTCTAAGCGATCGCCCCAACCTTTTCTATTTTTAGAACCCATGGAACCTGCAGATGAGGCAGCGCTCTTAAGTTTCCCTCTTGAAAAATTGGAGATAATTAGAAAAGCACCAACGAGTGCAATAACAAAGCCAACGATTCCAACTACAGGAACTTTTGCAATCAATCCTGCAAGAACAATTGCCATTCCAGCAAACAGTGCAATCAATCCTCCGACAACTCGGCCGCCCTGGCGTGAGCGGATTTTTCCACTCAGCGTAGAAACAAGGCGTGGATCATCCTGCTCTAAGGCAGCTTCCATCTCAGCTAAGAGTTTGCGTTCGTGTTCAGATAGTGGCACAGGCTAAGAATAGGACAGGTCGTCGGGGTCTACCAGCCGAGCCGGCCGGACACTCCCCGTACCAAAACGAGCAGTTGCTCTATCTATCGCCTCCGTGGCCTCTCGCCAGCCCTTTTCACGCTCACCGAGCTGTAATTGCTGAGGGGCATCTGACTGATTAATGAGATTTTCTAGAGCCACCCCGACCAGTCTCAATCGAGCCCGATCCAGTTTGAGCCCCAGATAGAGTTTTTTCACAACCTCATAACTCTCCTGGACTCCCGCAACTGGAAGCTCGAGAGTTTTGGAACGGGTTATGGTTTTGAAATCAGCAAAGCGAACTTTGATGGAGATAGTTTGGGCGCAAAGATTTCGACTGCGCATTCGCCCTGTGGCTTTTTCAATGAGTCGTAAAAACTCTCGCAAAATTTCATGGGGGTCATCTAGGTCCTCTGCAAAAGTTTCAGCGGCACTAATACTTTTATCAGGTTCATCAGGTGTCACATCTCGATAGTCCCGGCCCCAGGCCAATTCATATAACGAAGCACCAGTCCCTTCGCCAAGTGCTCGAATGAGCGTTGACCGAGGAGTCTGCGCAATATCTGCAACTATGCGTAAACCTAATCGTTGCAATTCCTCATTAGTCTTTGGCCCTACTCCCCAAATGGCACTTACTGGAAGTGGGTGAAGAAATTCAAGAACACGATCAGGTGCAATCTCCAGTAATCCATTAGGTTTGCAATGCTGCGAGGCAAGTTTTGCGATGAACTTTGTTGAAGCAATTCCAGCCGAACAGGTTATACCTTGACTCTTAAATATCTCTTCTCGAATTTTGGCACCAATTTCTCGACCACTACCTTTGAGTCTTTTTGATCCAGTCACATCAAGAAAAGCTTCGTCCAGCGATAGCGGCTCGACTAGCGGTGTGTAGGAATGAAAGATTTCCATAACATGCGAAGAAACTTCGCTATATCGGGCATGGTCGGGCTGTACAAAGATTGCTCTAGGCGCCAGTCTCTGCGCTCTACTCACTGGCATGGCCGCTCGAATGCCTAGCTTTCGTGCTGCATAGTTTGCTGACAACACAACTCCACGTGCACCTGCGCCAACAACTACTTCTTTTCCTCGCAGTGTCGGATCATCACGCTCTGCAACAGATGCATAAAAGGCATCCATATCAATATGGAGAATGGTGGAAAAAATTTCAGAAGAGGTCGATTCAATACTCACGGTTACTCACGGTTACTCACGGTTACTCACGGTTGCTCACGGTTGCTCACGGCGTATCCCCCACCTTCATTCGTGAAAGGTTACGCCACTTTGAATACGAGTCGCCTAACTCCCACGCGGATTGAGCCCTTAGAGAAATACCACGAGGCCCTGTCTTACGTACAACTCCGCGGACGAGAAAGAGCCATGAGTGATAGAGCAAGCTTGCGTAATCACCTTGGGCATCTTCAAAGAAAGTTACATCGTTGCAGCCATATCCATCATCAATGGTTAAGAACATTACTCGTCGCCCTGAACGTACAGGTGGAGTTTGAAGTGCGACTTTTACGCCAGCGACAAGTACCGTTGCGCCAGAGCGTTGGTGTATTAACTCAGATGATCTAATTGCCCCAACGGAGTTGAGGAATTCTCCGTAGAACTCCATCATGTGGTGAGAGATATCCATCCCGGTCAGATTAACTTCATGCTGCATACGTTCTGATGGCGTGAGATCTGGCAGCCCACTTACTTCTAGGGTTGAAGGAAGTAGTTGTAACGCCATCTGCCCTACACCCTTCTTACCAAAAGATTTTCCCCGTGAAAATTTATCTAAGTCATGAAGGTGCAGTAGTAAATCTCTGCGGTTTACCCTCTTTTCTGTCCCTTTTAAATAAAGTGAATCAAAAGCACCAACAAGAAGTAGGCCCTCCGTTGTCGGCGCAGATGCCCCAGATCGGTGAACAAAATCGGCAAGATCAACATAAGGTCTATGCAACAAAATAGAATCAATCTCCTTATCGTTTATTCCTTGAAGATCAGAGAGCCCAATTCGAATTGCATAGCCACGGGCATCGGGAAGAGCCAGCTTCGGCCCCGTACTCGCAGTATTGGGAGCCCTATATGGAGTTCTTGCTGCTCCCCCTACTTTCTCAACCCGATAACCCCTGTCGGAGATATTGATATCGATAGGTTCAATTTTGATTCCCCATTGGCGAGCTTCATCAAGAATAACTCGGCGGGGATACATGCCAGGATCGTGGGTAAGAACTCCAGCTAAAAAAGCAGCTGTGTGATGACTCTTAAGCCATGCAGATTGATAGGTAGGAAGAGCAAATGCAGCAGCATGGGCTTTACAGAAACCAAAAGAGGCAAAAGCACGCAAAATTTCCCACACGTAGGTGACGAGTGAAAGTTCATATCCTTGCGAAATCGCTGCTGGATAGAACCAATCGCAGACTTCTTGCTGACTTTCAAATGTTCCAAGTCTGCGCCGCTTTTCATCTGCTTCAGCAAGTGAAACTCCTGTCATCACAGCAATAATCCGAATGACTTGCTCGTGAAAAACAACGACGCCTTCTGTTTCATGCAATATCTCATCTAAATCTGGATGGATGACTGGCTTGCTCCGAAAGCCATGGCGGGTATTGATGAAAGGGGAAATCATGTCGCTCTTTACCGGGCCAGGACGAAAGAGAGAGATATCGATAATCAAATCAGTAAATGTTTGCGGAGCTAGCTTTCCTACGAGCTCTCGCTGGCCTGGACTTTCAATCTGAAAGAGGCCTAGCGTTCTTGTTGATTTAATTAAATCAAATGTTGCAGGATCATCCAGAGGAATCGTGTCAATATCTATGCGCTTACCTTCTAGCCTCTCAATTTCTTGAAGTGAATATGAAATTGCAGATTGCATTCGAACTCCAAGAACATCGAGCTTCAGTAGGCCGATTGCCTCGACATCATCTTTATCAAATTGCACCATCGTATATCCACTAGCATTTATCTCTGTAGGGGCGATATCGAAAAGTTTATTATCGGAAAGCAAGACTGCGCAGGGATGCATCGAAAGATGTCGAGGCAGACCATCTAGGCGCCCAGCTAGATGAATCGCCGCTTTCATCAAAGGTGTATCAAGTTTGAGATTTTTTAATTCAGGTAAGTTTTCTAGTGCTTTACCAATATTGCGTGCTCGAATATGAGGCAAAGACTTAGCGATAAGGTCAATCTCCATCGGAGAGATTCCTAAAGCGGCGCCTACATCTCGAATCGCATGCCGAGCCCGATACGTCTCTACCATCGCCACGGTTGCTGTCCTCTCTGGACCGAAGCGTTGAAAAATTGCATCGTAAACTTCTAGACGTCTTGCAGACTCGACATCGATATCAATGTCAGGT
This sequence comes from uncultured Actinomycetes bacterium, assembly GCA_903838475.1. GTDB lineage: Bacteria > Actinomycetota > Actinomycetes > Nanopelagicales > Nanopelagicaceae > PALSA-747. Next base: position 10,768 of record CAILYP010000060.1, read on the forward strand.
AACTCATTGCGTAAAGGTGAACAGAAGCGTTCCATCAAGAGGCCCTGACTCATCGGCTCAACGCCAGAGATGCCCAGGAGGTAACAGATCAGTGAACCTGCCCCACTTCCACGTGCCGCAACTCTGATTCCTTTGGCGCGCGCGATATCGGTGATATCTGCAACAGCAAGAAAATAGGATTCATAACCAAGTGAGCGAACAGTCGCTAACTCTTCTTCTAACCTTTGTGCGGCTTGAACCGAAAGGGCTCCGCTATACCGATGGAGTCCAGATTCACTACGGCGGCGGAGCTGATCGGCGAGTTCTTCGTGGCGCTGAGCGCCAAGAATGGATGGTTCTGGCAGATGAATCGAACCTATTCCTACATCGCGACGAGGAGAAAGAATTGCGCGCTGGGCCCACTCTTCTGTTGTGCGCAAAATTGTTCTGCCATTTAACTCCCCTGCAGCACGCGCTACTTCATCAGCAATCAATCTCATCTCACTATCATTTTTGAGATATGCCTCAGAGTTACTGCGTTCAATATGGCGTTGGTGAAGAGGAACAAGTAAACGCGCCGAATCCAAAACATCGGCAACAGGACCATCATTGCGATCCAACATCCGAACTGCGTTACTTAAAACTGTAGGGATATCGTGTTGTCTAGCAAAACCTAAGAGTTTAGCTCCATACGTTGTTGAGAAAGGGCCATCACCTTTTGCGCGATGTGAGGTTATCTCGAGGGCTTGCTCTGCAAAAAGTTCTCTGGTGGAGTTAAAGATTGACAACGCAGATTCTTCGCGGCGGGATGCAATAGTTTCTGCAAGATGTGAATCTGCGCCGTGAAGAGCCAATAGCTGAGAAGAATATTCAGAGAACTTTTCGAGTGTTTCAAAAGTTAGAACTTTCTCACTTCCTCCGTCGCGATTGACAGCGCTCACTAAGCGATAGAGAGCAGGTAGAGATCCTGCTTGAGCTAGAAGAGTGATGCGATATTTTTTCTGAAGAAAGCTGAGGTTAACTCCCAAGATCGGAGCTATTCCGTGTGATTCGCATTCTTGAATAAAGCGAATTGCACCAGCCATGCCATCGCGATCAGTGAGAGCAAGAGCCTTCATTTCATATTGCGCAGCTCGCTCCACTAATTGCGCAGCAGTAGCTGTGCCGTATTTAAATGAGTAGCCACTTGCTACATGAAGATGTGTGAACATAACCAGACTCAAGCCGGGCGCGAGGTGGGGCGAATGATCCACTTGCCAGTAAGTTCATCGAGTTCAATCTCGAAGGTAGCGAGCGCACCTACGGGGGCAGCCTCCACTCGCCAAATGGCGCGTCCACCGTCATTGAAGATCGACTGTTCTAGATGAGCAGATTTATGTACGGAGTCATGAAGATTGCCATCGCTAATCCGATTCCACCATCCTCCAGATTCTTGCCACCGAGAGAGGATGTTGTGAATATGAAAACGATGACCCTTGTAGATGAATTCGATGGGTTCACCTTGGGGGGCCAGAACAGCCGGGATTGAGCCCTCGGCCAGATGGGTGGGCGGATTGGAAGCAGGTTGTTCGAACATATGTTCGAAAGATAACCATCCCTACCGACAGCCGCAACCCGTGGAAGAAGGCGAAAGAATGGGAAGATAAGCCCATGATTCTCGCCCTACTCTGTGGAGCCTTTATAGGGGCGGTCCTTGGATTTGTTGGGGCTGGCGGAGCAATGCTCTCAGTACCAATTTTGCTCTATATCTTTGATTTCACTCCGACCCAGGCAACAACAGCTGCGCTTGCCGTGGTCTTTCTCGCGGCCCTGGCAGGTGTCATTCCCAAACTTAAATCAGGCGATGTCCTTTTCCGCGAGGCCCTTTCAGTCTGGGGCATTGGCTTTATCTCCAATGTCGGTGGTGCATCTTTGGCAAAACACTTATCCGATGTGACCATTCTTTCCGGATTCGCTGGAGTCATGATTGTTGCTGGATTCTCCATGCTGCGTGGACCAGTAAAAGATCGCCCTGAAAAGAGAATGAAGCCCATCGCTCTCATTTCTACTTCACTGATCATTGGAGCCATGACTGGAATCTTTGGAATTGGTGGCGGATTCTTAGCAATACCAGTTTTAGTACTTTTTTATCACACACCTCAGATGAAGGCAGCAGGTACATCACTTCTCATCATCACCTTAAATTGCCTTACGTCATTTATCGCTCACCACTCGGTCTGGTCGCAAGTGAAGTGGCATACCCCGATTTTGATGGGCGCTATGGCCATCATCGTCTCGGCAATAGCTTCTCATTACGCCTCACGAGCTAACGCTCGAATACTTCGAATTACCTTCGCCTACCTGTTATTCACCATTGCAGCATTTACACTTATCCGAACATGGTTTTTTGCTTAACCACTCGTGCACGTTAAAAAATAGGAGAATATAGATGAAGATAAAAGCACTCGTTATGGAATTCATAGGAACGGGCTTACTCGTTTCCGCAATTCTCGGAGCCGGATACATGGCAGCAGGAACGACTCAGGATGCTGCTGTTGGGCTGATCATTAATGCGTTTGCAGCTGCTGCGATGCTGGCAATTATCATTCGCCTCGGTGCAAAAATTAGTGGCGCCCACTACAACCCAGCAGTGACTTTAGCCCTTTTACTCTCTAAAAAAGTAGATGCTCTGACATCCATCTCATATGTCGTGGTTCAAGTAGCAGGAGCAATCTCCGGTGCATTTCTAGCGAATGCGATGTACGGAGCTCATATTTACGCAGTATCAACTGCGGCTCGTACAAACAGCGTTCTGATGGTAAGTGAAGTTGTTGCTACCGCAGGTCTTGTCTGGGTGATTTTAAGAAACGCAAATAACGCAAATAAAGTTGCTCTGTTTGCACCACTCTGGATTTTCTCAGCATATTTCTTTACTTCATCCACAACGTTCGCCAATCCCGCAGCAACGATTGGTCGTATCTTTACTCAATCACCAGCAGGCATAGCACCCGCTTCCATATTGCGTTTTATCGGAGCTCAATTCTTGGGAGCAGCAATAGGTTGGATTCTTCACACGATGCTCACTGATATGACAGTTATGAACTCAGATAGCGATGTAACCGATCTCGAAGGTGGAGAGCCTTCAGGCTCAGAAGAGATCAGCATTTAATCTCAGTGCTGACAGCAAGGTAAGTAGCGGTACGTTTTAGACTGGGAGTTCCTTTCTACATTTTATGCAGAGGAGCTCCCTTTTCTATTCTTTATTAAGAAGAGGAAGGCTAGAATAGAGAAGGTAGAGAAAAGGGAGTAGTAATAACTTCCCAACCTGACGATCGGAGAGTCTGATGGATGTTCGAATTCTGACTAGAGACCTAACGCCTTTTGAACACCTTGTTGCAGAACACATGTGTGATGGCTTATCAAATGCTGCAATTGCTCGCCAAACTGCTCACACTGAAAAAGTAATTGAAAATACTATTTCACGGATGGCTCGGGCATTTAGCATCAAGGCTGATGGAGATACTAATTTTCGAGTTCTCCTCGCACTTGCCTACCGTACGCAATTTGGCGATAAATCCTTTGAAAAACTTGGGGTTCCTTGTAGCCACCTAGAAATTGGCCCAGATGGAAAGTCTTACTGCAACCACCATAAAGATTAATAGAATTCTTTAGAGTTAAAATCCTTGCGGTTCACTTTGTGACCTGCCTCTAAGGGCTAGCACCCGCTTAGTTGATCTTGGTGCTAGCACTCACCGAATATGAAGCGCGCCTTAGCTGCCTGCAGTTAACTACGTGTGAAGCGAAATTACTCCAAATTTTGCTTCTACATTATTCGGAGAGAATAGAGATTTAAAAATGAGCAGAAAAACGTTCGATAAAATCACAAGTATTTTGGGATTAATGCTTGCAGTCTTTCTTTTTGTAGCCGGTGGCCTCGTGCAGTGGGGTTATACCTTCGCAAATCAATCTGTGTCTGACCAACTGTCGGCACAGAAAATTGACTTTCCAACTGTTACCCATAATCCAAAAGAGTCGGCTGATGTCACAACATTCTTTGCCCAACATGGTGGAAAAGTTCTCACTACTGGTAAAGAAGCACAAATGTATGCCGATCACTACCTTGGCTTCCATCTTTCTTTGATGCCAACTTACGCTGCTGCCTCCGGCAAGGACAGGGAAGCTCAGGCCGCACTTGTTGCAACGCCTAATGACCCTGCAGCCCAAGCTGCAGCTGCAGCCTCATCAAAGACTGTTGAAACCGTATTTAGAGGAACATCCCTTCGTGGAATGCTTCTTAATGCATACGCCTTCTGGCAATTAGGTCAGATTGCAATGTACTCGGCAGTTGCTGCATTCGCGGGTGGATTGCTCTTCCTAATACTTGCCTTAATGGGATTCGCCCACTTGCGTAAAGTGGACGCAGAGGAGGCGATTTAAGCCTCATCTCTCCGTGAGGGAAAGGCCCCCGATTTATCGGGGGCCTTTTTAATTTGTAGGGTAAATTTCAGATATGTCTCTGGAAAATACCAATGTCTTGCGTGTGGTTGCTCGCCTCAAGGAACTTGGAATTGGTGGAGATGTAGTGCACCTATCAGATTCAGCACGCAGTGCTCAAGAGGCAGCTGATGGACTAGGAATTCTTGTAGGTCAAGTTGCTTCATCCATTGTATTTAAATTACCCGATGGCTCTCCCCTACTCGTTATCACAAGTGGGCGGCATAGAGTAAATACTGAACTAGTTGCCAAAGAGCTTGGTGTCGAGAAATTGCACCGAGCAGATGCTGATTTTGTAAAGGAATCATCTGGTTTCAGTATCGGAGGCGTATCTCCTGTTGGCTGGGTTAATTCTGCAACGATAGTTATAGACAAAGCGCTTGCTGACTACGACGTAGTCTGGGCGGCGGCAGGTCACCCTCACGCAGTATTTCCAACAACGTATGCTCAACTGTTATCGGCAACTAGCGCCCGAGAGATGATCGTTGGCGATTAATGTCTCAGCTTTGGTCTAGAAGTTACGGTAACGGTGAACCTCTTGTATTGATCCATGGCATGGGTTCTGCATCCACTGCATGGAGTTTGGTCGTCCCCGAACTTGCTAAACAGTACCGAGTCATACTTATCGACCTTCCCGGTCACGGTCACAGCCCTTTAGTAAAAGGGCAAGAAATGGATCCTCACTCACTTGCTGAAATTGTTATCCGTGAATTAGATAATCATCAAGTATCTCAATTTCACGTAGTTGGAAATTCTTTAGGTGGATGGGTAGCTCTCGACATTGCAGCAGAGCACAGTGATCGTGTTCTTTCCGTCGTTGGAGTTGCCCCCGCAGGGTTGTGGCTAGCTCCAGCAAATCGCAGACTTCCGATTGGAGATTTGTCCAAAACTTGAGCCAATGCTACGTATCCAATCGCACCGTATTTCATGCACTTTGAATGGGCTCGAAAAGTTGGGTTTTCAAAAGTGAGCCCACTCTGGAAAGAATTGCCGATGCAGATTCTTCTCGACGCCGTAAAAGCAATGGGTAGTGCATCTGGCTACTACCCAGCGTGGGATGCGCTTTTATCTCTTCGCTTTGATAAAGAGATTTCAGCGCAAATTCCAGTCACCGTTATTTTTGGCGATAGCGATAACACTCTTCCGGAAAAGTCGAGTCAAGAACGATCTCTAGCTCCCTTGCATTCAAAGTGGGTTCGAATCGAAAAGTCAGGTCATGCACCGATGTGGGACAACCCAGAAAAAGTGATAGAGGAAATCATATTTACAACAAAGCAGGCAAAAAGGTGACGGTCGTTTATCTATGGAAAATACGTCGTAGCTCAATTGCAATTGCACTTCTCCATATGGCCTTTGATCGTTTTCTCATACGTCGCATCCAGGGCGTCACTTTTTTTAAATCTCTTGGGACGGGTACCGGAGAAAGATTTACGCCATCGGACGCCAATCCTTTGGTGTGGGGGCTCATTCTTGTTGGGAGCGACCCAGCTGCGCTGGACTCCTCGTTTGTTATTAAATTATGGAAGAAAATTGCAAGCTCTGAACTTCGACTTCTTCTGCAGCCGATTAGTAGTCACGGGGCTTGGAGTGGAACTAATCCATTTGTAGTTACCGAATTTTCAGAAGTAAATTCGAAGATAGTGGCCATCACTCGAGCCCGAATCAAGTGGAAGAAGAATCTCCTCTTTTGGAGAGCTGTCCCACCGGTTACCAGCGCCCTGCATTCTCAAGAAGGACTCATTCGGGCAATCGGGATAGGCGAAGCACCAATAGGTTTACAAGGCACTCTCTCCATTTGGTCTGATGCATCAGCCCTTCGCTCCTTCGCCTATAAAAGCACGGCGCACGCGCAAGCCATTGAAGCTACCGCTCAACATCGCTGGTATTCAGAAGAACTCTTCGCACGCTTTGCCTTGATCGAAGAAAGAGGAAGCATTTAGTCAGGCCATAAGGCAGAATAAAGGTATGTCGATTCGTCAATACAGGCCAGCGGGACGACGCCGACGCGGCATGACGAATAAACAATCGATATTTGCATACTCATTATTCGCTGTCACAGTTGGACTTCAAATTCTCTATCCGCTCGTACATGGCGGGTTATTGCGAATAGTGACTCTACTATTTGTATATGCGGGCGCTCTTGCGATATTAACGCATGCTTTTTATTCGTACGGATTTAAATATTTATTTCTGTATTTAACAATTACCTTCGCCTTTGCACTTGCCATCGAAGAAATAGGAAGTCGTACTGGTTGGCCATTTGGCGAGTACCAGTACTCACCAACCTTGGGTATTGCGATTTATGACGTTCCCTTTGTAGTGCCATTTGCATGGGTGATGATGGCTCATCCGATGTTAATTGTTGCAAGAAAAATTTCTTCAAGCTGGGCATTTCTCATCGGTGGAGTCGGGCTGATGGTGTGGGATTTTTTTGTAGATCCTCAAATGGTCTCTGCTGGTCGGTGGAGTTGGAAAGCTGTTAACCAACACGTTCCACTTGAGCCGACAATTCCACTTTCAAATGCAGTCGGATGGCTTCTAGGCGGAATGGCGCTAATAGCGATACTGCACCGAGTTTTACCAAAAGAAAGACGTAAAGTCGGAGCATCCACTGCACTGGTTGATTTATTTCTCCTCTGGACTGTTATTTCTGGGATTATTGGAAATATATTCTTCTTCCATACTCCTGGGGTTGCCATCATGGGTGGGATTCCATTCACCATTCTTCTCATTTTTTATCTCCTCGCATCCCGACTGGGCAGGCCGGATCAATTCTAAAAATGAGTCTTCTTTTTACCCTGGTTTCGATTGGAACCATTATCACGATTATCAACGCTTTTACTATGCGAATTGTGAAGCCGCAAAGTGAAAAGATAATTAGACAGTCGGTGGCAGTACTTATACCCATGCGCGATGAAGAGAAGAATGTCGTTGGCGTAATTTCATCTGTGCGCGAGAGCGCCAATTTAACGAGTTGGAAGCTAGTTGTGCTCAACGATGGCAGCAAAGATGAAACTGCTACCTTACTTGAAGCTCAACACGTACCCAGCCTCGACGGAAAAGTACCGCCTGAAGGTTGGTTGGGGAAGAATTGGGCATGTTGGCAGATGGCGCAATCAGTTGACAGTGAATACTTAGTTTTTCTTGACGCAGATGTTCGACTTCAACCTCTTGCCATTTCATCTAGCATCATTCGCATGAATGAATTGGGCTGGGATTTTATTTCTCCTTATCCTAGACAGCTTGCATACTCATTTCTTGAACGACTCATTCAGCCATTATTACAATGGTCGTGGCTATCTTCGGTGCCGCTTCGGTTTGCTGAGCGAACTGGGGTTGCATCAATGACAATAGCCAACGGTCAATTTTTTATCATAAAGAATTCTTCCTATAAGGCCGTCGAGGGACACCGTGCAATAAAAGGTGAGGTTTTGGATGATTTACGGCTTGCGCGCACTCTTACCTCCGCTGGATTCAAGGGCGGGGTAGCCGAAGGTAGCGCCGTTGCAGAGTGCCGAATGTATGACAGTGCGACTCAACTTATTGAGGGATATACAAAGTCTTTATGGAACGCTTTTGGTGGACTACTAGGTACTTTATTTGCGTGTGCACTTCTTATTAGCACTCAAGTGTTGCCGATAGTCCTTGGGATAGCAGGCTATTCAATAGGCTGGGCGGCTTATCTCATTAGCTCACTTTCCCATGCAGTTGCGGCCATTCGAACCAAGAGTGGATCTGCAAATATTTTTATGCATCCTCTGTCTACACTCCTTCTAGTAGCACTAATAATTGAATCGGTGCGAAGAAAAAGAACGGGTAATTTAATTTGGCGTGGAAGGCATTTAACGTAAGTGGCTAACATTGTTGTAATAGGGGCAGGAATTGGTGGATTGGCTACGGCTGCCCGTTTGGCTAAATCTGGTCATTCAGTTGCGATTTATGAATCTTCAGATAAAACTGGTGGAAAATGCCGAACTGAATGGATTGGAGACTACGCATTTGATACCGGGCCTTCTCTCCTCACTCTTCCGGCTGTATATCGGGACTTATTTATCCGCACTGGGAAACGTTTTGAAGCAGAAGTAGGGCTTGCAGCTGTTGACCCTGCATTCTCATACCACTTTGCAGATGGAACCAGTCTGGATTTTCCAAATCTCTCACTTCCTAAAGTATGCGATTCCATCGAGGCGAAGCTTGGAAAGCAAGCGGCCAACGAATGGCACATGCTCATGCAAAAAGCAGAACGAATGTGGGATGCATCTCGAGGTCCATTCATCGAATCTGAACTTCCTTCAATAATCTCACTTCTCAAAAGAAAGGGTTTCCTCAAGGATCTCAAGACAATTGCGCCATGGAAATCCTTACGAGACTACACCGCCGATAATATTTCTAGCCCCTACCTACAGATGATCGTCGATCGCTATGCAACATATTCAGGGTCAGATCCTCGGAAAGCACCGGCGGTCCTACTGACGATAGCGTTTATAGAATCAACTTTTGGAGCTTGGCATTTAAAAGGTGGACTAGGTTCGCTATCAACTGCGCTAGAAAGACGCTGCCGTGAACTGGGTGTAGATATTTATTTTAACTCCCCAGTAAGTAAAATCTTGGTGACGCAGAATGAGGCGACTGGAATCAAGTTGGCTTCAGGCGAGATAGTCAATGCAGATAAGGTTGTTGCGAACGCGGATGCTGAAATTGTTTATAACACTTTGTTAGGCAAAGAAGTCAGGGCTGCAAAATCTGAAAGAAAGAAATTGGCTCGAGCTGAAAAATCCTTTGCCGGATTCTCGCTACTTCTTGGTCTTGATAATTCTAAGTTAAGTGAGGCTCCCCCAGTTCTTAGCCACCATAGCGTCTATTTCCCACAAGACTATGATCGTGAATTTGAATCCGTATTTACCGGCATCCCCGTAGCGGATCCAACAATCTATATCTGCTCACCGCAAGATCCGGGAATGGTCAAACATTCCCACCAAGAAGCATGGTTTGTCCTTGTGAATGCGCCAAGACACGATCCACAAGGAGGATGGGATTGGAATAAGAATCCGGAGGCGTATGCTCGTAAAATTATTGAAAAGCTAGACCGTCTTGGACTAAACGTTTCGCAACGTTTAGATGTAATGGAATTTCGAACACCTGCAGATCTAGAGCGAAGTGTTGGTGCGCCTGGTGGTTCTATCTATGGCACATCAAGCAATGGTCCGCGTGCAGCTTTCTTGCGTGCAGCCAATCGCTCTCCAATTAAAAATCTCTATTGTGTTGGAGGATCGGCGCATCCGGGCGGAGGCCTTCCGCTAGTGGGGATGAGCGCAGAACTCGTTGCAGAAGCGATCGGTAAAGTTGATGGCTCTACCTCAAGCGCACATAGCCATCATTAAACACAATAACAAAACTAATTAGCTGCATAATCATCCACATCCACGCCATTCTTGGGACAAAGTTAAAATTTGTCTGCAGACTTACCATGGCAATAAATAGCAAGGCCGCCCGAACAGGTCGCTCAGCGATAGTTACCGCGGTAATTGCTTTCGCCCCTAGACCGCCCATTCTCGCGCGTACATATTCCTGGGTACCAGCTGCGACCCAAGCAATCGCAATAATGATTATCGGTGCGCCTAGCGCATAAAAAGCTAGCGCCCAGAAGAATTCGGAAATTCGATCAGCGAAAGAATCCGTTAGCGCTCCCCAATCACCATCAACTTTTCTGACCATTGCAAGTGAGCCATCGATGCCATCGCAGACAAGAGAGAATGCAAGTAGCAAAATTCCTAAAATAGAATGCGCGTACTTCCAGGTCCCGACAGCCGCTAGAACTCCAGCAAAAGTAAGCACATGTGGCGATAGTTTGATTATCGCAAGTGGCTTAACTATAAAAAATGAGATGGAGAGCCAACCTTTGACGATACCTTTTACTTGCGTATCTCCATGAAGTGACGACCACTTGTCGAAAAATTCACTACGGTTCACGAGTAATTCCTAAATTCTTCACAACTCGTAAAGTCGCATGTGCGGTATTCATGGAATAGAAATGTAAGCCGGGAGCTCCTGCATCAATAAGTTTCTGTGAAAGATCAGTTGCGATCTCAATACCAATCTCGCTAACCGCTTCTGGGTCATCTTCTCGACCAGCAAACATATTTAAAATTGATCCCGGAATTGGGGTTCCCCCTAGCTCAGCCATTCGGTTAAGTTGTTTTAAATTACCAATGGGGAGAATGCCGGCGATAATTGGAAGGTTAGATCCACGCTTATTTAATCCATCAATCATCGCTTCGTATTTCTCAAATTCAAAGAAGAATTGGGTAGTCGCAAAAGTTGCCCCTAGCTCTTGCTTCCGAATCAGAGCGTCAATATCTTTACTAAAGTTTCCTTCGGATGCTGGATGACCATCTGGAAACGCTGCCACCCCAATCGTGAATCCGCCATGCGCCATTGCAAGTTCTACTAATTGATCGGCATGATCAAAGCCACCTTGTTGAGTCTGCCACGGTGCGCGCGGACCTCCTACGGGGTCCCCTCGTAATGCAAGAATGCTTGAAATTCCAGCGGCCATGTAACCCTCAAGAATGGAAAGTAATTCTTCTCGGGTAGAGCCGACGCATGTGAGGTGGGCGACAGTCGATATTCCTGTACGAGATTTAAATTCTGAGGCAATGCGAATTGTTCGATCGCGGGTGCTTCCTCCTGCGCCATAGGTCACAGAAACAAAGTCGGGATGTATTTCGCGAAGTCGATCTACCGCATCCCACAGCTTCTCTTCGCCAGCCGCATCTTTCGGCGGGAAGAGTTCAATAGAAAGTGATGGGGCCTGCGTATTATCCATAGGGGGTTCAGGGTACCTTTACCGCGTGAACTATAAGCTCGAATCTGGCGTTGAACCGCTCCGGGAGGCGATAAATAATTCCCTGGCACAATTTGTGGACCGAGAAAACGCATACTTAATCGAGATTGGTAGCGAACTCATTCCCGTGGCTTCGTCGTTAAAGAATTTTCTGATTGACTCTGGGAAGCGGTTTCGACCCCTCTTTGCTGCGGCAGGTTATGTCGGCAATGGCGGTCAGCTCGACCAAACTTCTATCAACGCAATCGCGTCTATTGAACTAGTTCATGTCTGCGCACTTATCCATGATGATGTTATGGATGGTTCTGACACGCGCCGCAGCGCTCCTTCAATACACAAACTCTTTGAACAACTGCACGCGCGTGAATCACTCAAGGGTTCAGCCCAACAATTTGGGGTGTCTAGTGCAATTCTTCTGGGTGATTTAGCACTGGTTTGGGCAAGTAAGGCGCTACATGAATCTGGGCTCAATTCAGAGTCAATCATGGGCGCACTTCCCGTATATGATGAAATGCGCGTTGAGCTAATGGCCGGGCAGTATCTCGATGTCTACGAGCAAGCACTCGCCAGCCAAAGTATCGAACGATCACTCAAAGTTGCCCGTTTCAAATCTGGTAAATACAGTATTGAAAGGCCTCTACATTTCGGCGCAACACTTGTCTCCCGCGCTAATCTTGAAACGTACACAAATTATGGAATTCCATTAGGTGAAGCTTTTCAACTTCGCGATGACTTACTTGGCGTTTTTGGAGATCCAGCGCAAACTGGAAAACCAGCTGGTGATGACCTACGCGAAGGCAAACGCACAGTATTAATTGCTTCAACACTTGAGCGTTCAAATGAGTTGCAGAAAGAGCGCATTAACGCGCTGTTAGGGAAAAATGATTTAAGTCTTTCGGAAGTAGAAGAGCTGCGAACAATAATTTCTAGTTCTGGGGCTTCTTTATTTGTTGAAGATCTCATTGAAAAATTAACTACTCAATCCCTAGCTGCACTTGAAGATAGCGCAGTTTCCGATGACGCGAAAGCGTTTTTAATACATATGGCGTCAGTAGCTACAAAACGGAGTAAATAATGGCAAAGCGAGTTTCAGGCCCTACCAATCATGTCGTGATTGTTGGCGCAGGATTAGCCGGCCTCAGTGCCGCGCTGCGCTTAGCGGGCGCTGGACGCAAGGTAACCGTCGTGGAACGTGAATCAGTTCCTGGCGGACGAAACGGTTTACTCAATAAAGATGGATACGCATTTGATACTGGACCATCCGTGCTTACGATGCCAGATCTCATTGCCGATGCATTTGCCTGCGTAGGCGAGGATCTCAAAGATTGGCTAGATCTCATCCCGGTCTCCCCTCTTTATCGAGGATTTTTCCATGATGGATCGCAAATGGATGTTCATGCTGATACTGCCCGCATGCAAGAAGAAATTCGTAACGTGATTGGGCCAGAAGAAGCGGCCGGATATGCCAAGTATGTTGACTTTGTAACCAAGCTATACAAATACGAGATGAATGATTTCATTGATCGCAATATTGACTCGCCTTTGAATTTGCTCACTCCAAATTTAGCCAAACTTGTCGCAATTGGTGGGTTTAGAAAATTAGCTCCAAAAGTTAGCCAATTCATGAAAGATCCTAGAACTCAAAAAATCTATTCTTTTCAGGCCATGTATGCAGGTGTTAGTCCACAACAGGCCCTTGCAATCTATGCGGTCATCGCTTATATGGATTCGGTAAATGGTGTCTTTTTCCCACGTGGTGGAATGCACGCTGTTCCTCGAGCCCTTGCTGCAGCTGCCGAGAAACACGGAGTCGTATTCAAATACAACAGCACGGTAACGAGTGTTGAGCACTCTGGTGGCCGTGCCAAAGCGGTAATTACCTCTACCGGAGAGCGAATTACCTGCGATGCACTAATCCTAAATCCTGACTTACCTGTCGCATGGAAAGAACTATTAGGTACTACACCTCGTAAAGTCTCAACACTTAAGTATTCCCCTTCATGTGTAACGATGTTGGTGGGTTCAAATAAGAGCTATGAACATATTGCTCATCACAACATTCACTTTGGCGAATCATGGGACGGCGTATTCGATGAATTAATCAATAAAAAAACCTTAATGACTGATCCAAGCGTCTTGGTAACAGTTCCAACTCACGATGATCCAACTCTCGCACCAGCAGGCAAGAGTTCTTATTACATTCTTTTTCCAACCCCAAACCTCACTGCAGATATTGATTGGCGAACGGAAAAGTCTCGCTACCGTGAGGAAATGATCAAAACATTGGAATCACGCGGATATTCAGGATTTGGTGAGAGTATCGAAGTCGAACAAATTACTACTCCCCTAGATTGGAAGGAGATGGGGCTCGAGGCTGGCGCTCCCTTCGCAAGTGCACATACATTTTTCCAAACAGGTCCCTTCAGGCCATCCAACATGGCTGCCGGATTTGAGAATGTTGTATTCGCAGGTTCTGGCACGCAACCTGGTGTCGGAGTTCCGATGGTATTGATTTCAGGAAGACTTGCGGCAGAAAGAATCGTAGGGCCAGTTAAATAGAACTGCCCTTCACTTTAAGAAATAAAAAAGGCGCCGATTGCTCGGCGCCTTTTTTGCAAACATTTACACGTTTACAACTACAACTAGCCAATCCACGCATTAAGTGGTGATGACAAGAAGTACACAACGAAGAGGCCAGAAACCAACAAGAGAAGTGGGTGTACTTCCTTGCGGCGGCCCTGTACGTAGCGAATGATTACGTGTGATACAAATCCAGCACCAATACCAACCGAGATGCTATATGTGAAAGGCATCAAGATGATGGTTAAGAATGCTGGAATTGCAATTCCAAGATCTGCCCAATCAATATCTTTCACTTGTGTCATCATCAAGAATCCGACGATAACAAGTGCAGGCGTTGCGGCCTCGTAAGGAATGACAGCAACGAGAGGTGCTAAGAAAGTCGCCAATAGGAAGCAAATGCCTGTTACGACAGATGCCAATCCTGTACGAGCGCCTTCGCCAACTCCGGATGCAGATTCGATATATGACGTATTCGAGGATATGCCGGCAGCTCCACCTGCGGCTGCAGCAATTGAGTCAACAAATAGAACGCGCTCATTATTTGGTACAACTCCATCTGCGCCGATCAGCCCAGCTTCATGACCAATTGCAGTAACTGTTCCAACGGTATCGAAGAAGTCAGATAGCAAAAGTGTGAAGATAAGCAGGATTCCCGCAATTACAGAAACATGCTTGAAAGATCCAAGCAAGCTGAAATGACCTAGTAGGTCAAAATGCGGAGTCGCGGTGATGTTATGAGGAATTGAAGGGATATTGAGTCCCCAGCCCTTTGGATTGCTCTTTGTTGGAGAGATAAAGCTTGGGCCAATTTTGTAAGCCTTCTCAAGAACAACGGCAAGAACTGTTGCAGAAACAATTCCAATAAGAATTGCACCCTTGGTCTTACGTACCATGAGTGTGATGATGACAATTAAGCCAACAAGGAATACAACAATTGGCCAACCAACAAGGTTTCCATTATCGCCAAGTTGAACAGGTACTGGACCAGTTCCTGTACGGCGTACAAAACCAGAGTCAACAAGTCCAATCAGAGCAATGAAGAGCCCGATACCAACAGAGATTGCATACTTGAGCTGTTGTGGGACAGCCTTAAATACTGCAGTTCTGAATCCGGTGAGAACTAGAACGGTGATGATCAAACCTTCAAGTACAACAAGTCCCATTGCATCTGCCCAGGTCATGCGTGAAGCGATGCCGTATGCGACGAATGTATTAAGACCAAGACCTGTTGCTAGGGCGAGTGGGAAATTAGCGACTAGACCCATCAAGATTGTTAATATGCCGGCGACAAGTGCAGTCGCAGCGGCAATGAGTGGCAAGTTAGCTCCGAATGAATCGAATCCTCCGAGGAACTTGTGATTGCCATCCACGGCGCCGCCGAGAATGAGTGGGTTAAGCGCAACGATGTATGCCATGGTGAAGAAGGTGACAAATCCACCTCGAACTTCACGGCCAATCGTTGAACCACGTTCAGTTATTTTGAAGAAACTATCGAGCATGCTGGACCTTTCTGATTTTGGTATCGGGGGTGTTTGCGACCCCGTGCAGTTTCAGTCTGGATGCAAGCCAGGAGGGAATGAGCAAAAGATAGTGCTTTCTGAATGAAAAATGGGCGGTCACACAGTCAAATCTCAAGTTAAACTCTCAACAAGAGATTGAGAACTAGGCGTGAAGTAGAAAAAATTTAAGTAGACTCGCCCGCATGAGTGAACTAAAAGCTGCTGGAATCACCGATCCAGTACTTGCTGCCTCGTATTCCCAATGCAAAAAACTTAATTCACAGCACGGAAAAACTTATTATCTAGCTACCTTGCTCCTGCCCGCAGCTAAGCGACCGTTCGTTCACGCTCTATACGGATTTGCCAGATACGCCGATGAAATTGTTGATGATCTGGCGTCGACTTTAACAGATAGTGAAAAAGCAGCAGCGCTCAAAGGTTGGGGCGCTCAAGCGATTTCAGATATCAAATCTGGTGAAAGTACTGATCCAGTTGGCCGCGCACTTGTCGACACTGCCCGGAGATTTTCAATCCCAATCGAATATTTCGAAGCATTTCTAGCGTCAATGGAGATGGATTTAACTGTAAAAGAATATGCAACTTACGATGATCTTCTTAAATATGTCTATGGAAGCGCCGCCGTTATTGGCCTACAAATGGTGCCGGTACTTGGAGCCCTTTCGCAAGATGCCTACGAATCAGCCAAGAAACTCGGAATTGCATTCCAACTTGCAAACTTTATTCGAGATATTGGTGAAGATCTAGAACGCGGACGTATCTATATTCCGATTGATGAACTTGCGCGATTTGGCGTTACTCGAGAAGATCTATATGCGCGTGTGGTTACGCCAAAGATTATTGAAGCTCTAAAGTTTCAGATTGAACGAGTCCGTCAATTACAACGTGAAGCAGCAAGTGGAATCGAAATGTTGGAAGAATCAAGTCGTCCGTGTATCGAAGCAGCAAGTGAACTGTATTGTGGAATTGTTGATGAAGTTGAAGCCATCGGTTATGACATATTTAATTTTAGAGCTAAAACTTCTACCTGGCGCAGACTAAAAGTTACCCTACCGGCCTACATCAGAGCGATAAAAGCGCGTTAGATCTTTCGTCCCCAATAACTCCAAAGTTGTAAAATACCCAATACCAGAGCAAATCCAAACGCAAGATCTTCAATAGGGGCGCTGGCAATGCGCCAGCCAGCAATCGCACTCGGTGAATACATCACGATGTTTCGCGAAGTGAGCCACCAATTGGTCAAAAGTTGAAAAGGTAAAATAATTGCATATGCCGTCCAAAAACTTTTTCGCAACAACATTCGACTTCTCGTCAGAAATCCGTCAGAAATTACTGCAAGAGCGACCGCCAGAAGTGCAATCTGCGTATAGGTCATTTCTCATCACCTACGTTCCAATGAGTGTTAACTCTTCGCACTGCCTCTATAGTCATGATTGCCGCCAGCGGAACAATAATGAAAAAGAGAAATTCCTCAACTGGTATTCGACCAGGAAGATAGATTCCCAGAATTTGAGTTGTGTCGAAATACCAATGACCAGATTTTATGGCGTAGTAATCCCAAACTAAAAAGATGATTGCGATGGGTGTAATGGTAAGCAGCACTCGCTTAACTCGTTTTAATACCTGCACTTTAAGAGCAATTTCAAGCCAAAAGGAGCCAGCTACCGTGAAGAGCAGCATTGCGAGATAGCCAAATTTCAACACGGCTAATCCTCTCATTATTTTCTTTTCTTCTCCTCACGCAGAGCTTCTCCTATTGAGGCGTGCTAAAGTTTCCACCAACGGGAGCCGATTTATTGGCTGAGAGGACCTGAAATTCAGGTCGACCGTGAGACCAGTTCGGTAATGCGAATTGGAAAGGGGTTATAAATGCATTCTCTTAATTCTTTCCTCATGACTACAGTTTTTACTGCGTGGAAATATGACTTAACGCTGCTCGAACTTGTTGCCTTTGTGACATCAGTAGTTGGAGTTGCTCTTGGAATTTTTGGACCTAGATCAACGTGGCATGGTGGAACGTTTCGAGCCTGCTTTATGCAGTTCTCTTCTTCGAGCAGAAGTACTACGCAAGCGGTGCGCTGCAATTTATCTTCATTGCCGGCGGGTTCTGGGGATGGTTTGGTTGGGGTCCAAAGGGAGCGCGTCCAGCGCGCCTAACGGGCAAATCTAAAGTTCGCTGGGGCTCGGGATTCGTCGTCACCTGGTTTGCGCTCTATCCAGTGCTTCTTCACATTGGCGCTGCTGCATCACTTACTGATGCTTTTGGTTTTGCAGGAAGTTGTGTTGCTCAAGTTTTGATGGTGCAACAAAAATATGAAGCGTGGCCGCTCTGGTTTGTTGTGGACGCTGTCTACACATATCAATACTGGCGTGGCGGGCTCTACCTCACCGCAATTTTATATTTGCTATTCGTAGCACTTGCTGTCGGCGGATGGGTGCGCTGGCTGCGCGAAGCTAAGAAAAATGCTGACATCACTGCTTAAGCACCTAGATTCCCTTCCACCTGGGTCGAAAATTCTCACAATCGACGGTCCTGCCGGGGCTGGTAAAACCACTCTTGCAAAGCAACTAAGCCAGTCTCTTGAACGCGGCGGCGCTTGCGTAAGAGTGATTCATATGGATGATCTATACAACGGATGGGGCGATGCTTTAACTCAATCGCTGACTGCCAGCTTGATAAAAATAACTGACGGTTGGAGTTCAGGTCGAATAAGTTACAAAGTCTATGACTGGGAAGAAAATAACTTCACTCACGTGTGCGAGTTTGAATCTCCAGATTTTCTGATTCTTGAAGGGGTTGGCAGTGGCCAAAGTGCCATTAGGGAGCGAATAGCTTGCTCAATATGGATTGAAATGGATCCTCACCTAGCTATTGCGCGAGTAATCACTCGTGACGGTGAAAAAGTAAGACCTTTTCTGGAACAGTGGTTAATCGACCAAAGTGAGCATTTCTTCCAAGAAAAGACCGCCAGTGCCGCGGATTACGCCATCGATGGCGCGCCCTAGGCCACACTTTGCGCGAAGAACTCTAAAATTTAAGTGTGTCTGACCTAACCGGAGAACTTATCGACGGTCGCTACCAATTGCAGAAACTTGTAGCGGCAGGAGGCATGGCATCCATCTACGTTGCGATGGATCTTCGCTTAGATCGCTTGGTTGCAGTGAAAGTAATGCATCCACATTTGGCTAATGACGAAGATTTTGTAAACAGGTTTATTAAAGAAGCAAAAGCAACTGCGGCGCTAAATCACCCAAACGTTGTTTCTATTCAAGATCAAGGCTGGAACGAAGGCGGTTCCCCTGCCGTATTTATTGTTATGGAATACATCGACGGCAACACTTTGCGAGATTATCTTTTCGAGCGCGGAACCCTTTCCGCTGAAGAAGTTCTCCAGTACATCATCCCAGTTGTGAGCGCCCTTGCTGCTGCTCACTCACAAGGCATTATCCATCGTGATATCAAGCCTGAAAATATATTGATTTCAAAAGATGGTCGAGTAAAAATCGCAGACTTTGGCTTAGCTCGTGGCGATCAGCTTGGCTCGACACAGACTGTTGAGTCGAGCATCGTTTTAGGCAGCGTCTCATATCTCTCTCCTGAGCAGGTTCAGCGAGGTATTTCAGATGCACGAAGTGATATCTATTCACTTGGAATAGTCCTCTACGAGTTGCTAACTGGTAAGAAACCCTTTGAGGGGCAAACACCAATTCAGATTGCATATAAGCACGTGAATGAGCGGGTCCCAAGTGCTCGGCTCACCAAATCTGACATTCCTGAAAATATAGATGAAGTTATTCTCAAAGCCACCTCCCCCAATCCGGATAACAGATACAAAGATGCGAGTGAACTTTTAAATGTTCTGCGTACTATTCAAGAAGGTATCGATCCGCGTAGACGTCAACTGAGTCTTGACTTAGATTTACCGCTACCGCCTGCCCGTTCACAAAAGAAGAGCAAAGCACCTCGCGGAGATGTTCGCATCGGAACTCAGGTAATTGAGCGCGTGAAGAGTTTGACTCAACCAATCAAAACTGCAGAGGTAACTAACACTGCAGAAATCAGAAGGCGAGTGTCTAAAAGAGTGAAGAGAAACCGTGCCATCGCGCTATTACTTGTGCTTGCTCTCGGAGTTGGTGGGTGGTACCAATTTCTTGGTCCTGGTTCCCAAATAGCAATCCCGTCGGTAGTAGGTATGAGCGTGAGTGAAGCACAAAAATCTATTTCGGAACTCGGCTTGCGCGCCGATGTTGCGTCACAAGATTTTAGTGAAGAGGTAGAAAAGGGATTAGTCCTGACATCTTCACCAGGCGGCGGCGGGCACTTACCCAAAGGTGGCGTTGTTCGGCTGATTCTTTCAAAAGGAAAAGAACGAATTCCAGTTCCACCTATTTCTGGTCTCACGCAAGACGCAGCCACTGCAGCTTTGATAAATGCCGGCTTGAAAGTTGGAAATATCTCCCAGGCATTTGATATGAAGATTCCTCAAAATATGGTCGTAAATGGAAATCCCGCTGTCAAAACTCCAGTGCGGCGCAATTCTGTCGTCGATATCATTCTTAGCAAAGGAATTGAACAAATTGCGCTCACTTCTTATGTGGGAAAGAGTTCAGATCAAGCTACAAACGAAATGACTGATGCCGGCTTTGTAGTGAAAAGTGCCTTTGCATACAGCGAGAGCGTTCCCGCGGGTGCGGTCATGCGACAGAGCCCAGATGGCGTTTCGACCGCGCCGAGGGGCTCGACTGTCACTCTAGTGATCTCGAGAGGTACCCAATTTGTCTTCATCCCTAATCTCTTTTCCCTTACAGAGCTAGAAGCGCGGACTTCTTTAGAAAGTTTGCAACTCAAGGTCAGTATCAAGAAGATTGGTTCGAAGAAAATCAAGAAAGTGACGGGTATTTCCCCCAAGGTTGGGGTTCAAGTATCGCGCGGAACGATCGTAGTGATAACTCTTAGTTAGAGGCTTGATAGGCTGACCGGATGGCAACTACGTCCGATCGCACATTTCCCCGTATAGGTGCGCACACGCCTACATCTGGTGGAATGGCCAAGCGCTCCATTGAATACGCCCTCGCAACTGGTTCAGAAGTCATTCAAGTTTTTGCGAGCAACCCACGGGGTTGGGCGATGCCTGATACAAATCATGAGGCAGATGCTGCGTTTCGTGCAAAGACACTTGAACATGACATAGAGGCATATGTACATGCTCCCTTCCTTATTAATCTTGGCTCGCCTACCCCAGGCACTTATGAAAACTCATTAGCGTCAACGGCGTACTCACTAAAACGTGGTCGCGAAATCGGCGCGCTTGGTGTTGTCATTCATACTGGATCGGCCGTAGATGAAAGTCATATTGAGAATGCCTGGAAGCAGATCTATAAAGGCATGATGCCAATTCTTAATAAGTTAACAGATGAAGATCCATGGCTCTTATTGGAACCTACCGCTGGACAAGGTCAATCTTTAGTCAAGAAGTTAGAAGATTTAACGAAATACTTTGATGCACTTGAGTGGCATCCTAAAGTCGGAGTATGTCTTGATACGTGCCACGTCTTTGCGGCTGGTCATGACATTAAAACTAAAGGTGGCATGACTCAAACACTTGATTTACTGGTCGAGCTTGTCGGGATTGAGCGGATTCAGTTAATTCACGCCAATGACTCTATGGACGTTTGTGGGGCGCTAAAAGATCGCCACCAAAATATTGGAAAAGGTGAAATAGGATCAAAACCATTTGAAGAACTTCTAGCTCACCCCGCCGTACGAAATGCCCCGCTCATCCTGGAGACTCCTGGAATGGAACCCGAGCACGGTCCAGAGGTAACGATGCTGAAGAAGATGCGCGCGAAAGTTTCTAAGTGATTTTAGCTCGAAACAAATATGCCTTAGCTGGCTTGCTGCTCTCCGTTTCTGTTATCTGGGGAAGCGCATTCGTTATTATGAAAGATACCTTGCACCGGCAAGACGTCTACTCGTTCTTAGCCTGCAGGTTTCTTCTTGCCGCTCTCGTCATGGCAGTACTACGTCCAGCTGCATTCAAGCACTTTAATAAGCAATTACTCTTTCGTGGAATAGTCCTAGGAATATTGCTGGGATGTGGTTACATATTTCAGACTTTTGGATTAACTCTTACCTCGGTAGCAAAAACTGGCTTCATCACTGGACTCTATGCTGTTTTTACCCCTCTCATTGCAGCAGGATTACTCAAGAAAGATATTTCAAAGATTCAATGGTTCTCAGTTTTCTTAGCAGCCCTCGGCCTTGGCTTACTAGCAGTAAATGGTTTTTCAATAGGACTTGGGGAATTTCTTGTAGTGATAAGTGCGCTTTTTTATGCAGGTCACATAGTTGGATTAAGTGATTGGAGTGCGGGAGCCAATACCTACGCCCTCACCATTTTGCAATTAGCAACAGTGGGCGTCATCTGCTTTATTGCTTCACTTAAAAATGGATTCCATATGCCACCCGATAGTGGAGTCTGGCAAGCTGTCATATACACGGCAATCTTTGCCAGCGCCTTCGCTTTTATCGTCCAGACCTGGGTTCAATCATTTATGTCAGCTACGAGCGTAGGCATCATTCTCACCATGGAATACATATTCGCCGCTCTCTTTGGAGTCTGGTTTGGGCATGAAAGCCTCACATTGCGGATTATCTTAGGCGGAGGGCTCGTTATTTCTGCTATGTACATCATTATTTCAGAGGAAGGCCGTGAGAGAATCCCATCATGATAGATCTTCGTTCAGACACCGTAACTCGTCCCAGTAAGGAAATGAGAGCCGCAATAGCGAATGCACCAGTCGGTGATGATGTATATAGCGACGATCCAACCGTTAATGCTTTAGAAGAGAGAGTTTCAGAACTTTTTGGAAAAGAAGCTGGAGTCTTTACACCTACCGGCTCGCTCTCAAACCAATTAGGAATTAGAACTCTGGTGAAGCCAGGTGAAGAACTCGTGCTTGAATCTTTTGCACATATTGTGAGAGCCGAACTTGGGGCTGGGGCAGCTTTTAGTGGAATCACTACCCGAACATGGGAAGGTAAAAATGGACTACTTGATGCAGATCAAGCTATGTCAATTGCTCGACCAAATTCAGGACCTTACTTAGTTTCTACGACTGCTATTGCAATTGAAAATACGCATAATTTTGGTGGCGGCATAGTCCAGCCAATTGAGGAAATTCGTAAACTTCGAAAGCTGACCCATGATGCAGGTATCTATATGCACCTAGATGGAGCACGAATCTGGAATGCGCACATCGCATCAAATGTGTCATTAAAAGATTATGGTGAAAATTTCGACACAATTAGTGTCTGTTTTTCCAAGGGGCTTGGTGCGCCGATTGGCTCCATGCTTCTTTCTACTAAAGAACGGGTAAGTGAAGCTCGTATTTGGCGAAAGCGCTACGGCGCGGGAATGAGACAAGTCGGCATTCTTGCTGCTGCTGTTGATTTTGCCTTGGATAATAATCTGCTCTCCCTCGCCGATGATCACCGAAGAGCCCGAGAAATTGCATTGGCATGTGCCGCTGCTGCTCCGGAAAGCGTTGACGCAGATTCCGTACATACCAATATCGTTGTACTCGATTTAGCTAAGTCATCAGTTACGGCACAAGGTTTGAACGCATCCCTTGCTGAAGCTGGGATCTTAGGTAGCGCGCTTGGTCCCACGACGCTAAGACTTGTCACGCACCGAGATCTTACAGATGCTGATATCGCTAAAACTAATTCAGTTTTACCAGAACTACTTAATAGCGCCTTCAAAAGCTAAAAGTGACTCTTTAGTTTCTAAACCAAAACCATAATTTCCAAGCGCTCCGCCACTTTTTACAACTCTGTGGCAAGGAACAATCGGTGCAATGAGATTTCTAGCGCAGGCGCTACCCGCTGCGCGTACTGCGTTTTCAGAGCCGGCCCGCTTTGCTAATTCTGCGTATGACATAGTTTTTCCCGCAGGAATCTTGCGCATTACTTTCCACACTGATTGAAAGAACTCTCCACCAGGTTGCCTTACTTGAATTCCATTGATGGCGTTCAAATCCCCGTCAAAGTAATCCTTAACCAAGTCGGTAATCACAGGGATATTTCGAACACTTTTCATCTCGCGCACGGCATCGTCGCAATCCATACGTTTAATTAAATCTTCAAAACTTCTAAAGCCTGCCGCAAGCAAAATATGTTCATCACTTATGAGGAAGAGAGTCCCTGCGGGTGTTTTGAGAGAATTTTGCAAAAGCACCTAGGAATCCTATGCCCGAATTAACGGTCGCGGAGCATTTCTGCGACTAAAAATGCGAGCTCAAGAGATTGAGTATGGTTTAGTCGAGGGTCACATGCACTCTCGTAGCGACCAGCAAGATCTGCCTCAGAAATTTGTTCCCCGCCGCCGACGCATTCAGTTACATCATCACCCGTAAGCTCAATATGAATACCCCCAGGGTGAGTCCCGAGCGCTTTGTGAACTTCAAAAAATCCACGCACTTCATCCATAACATCATCAAATCGGCGAGTTTTGTAACCGGTCGAGGTTTCATATGTATTGCCGTGCATTGGGTCGCATACCCAGAGCACAATCGCTCCAGATTTTGTTACGGCATCAACCAGAGCAGGTAGTTTTTCGCGAACCTGGCCCGCGCCCATACGCGTAATAAAGGTAAGGCGCCCTGGTTCATTCTCGGGATTTAGTTTTGCAATCATAGCTAGCGCATCTTCGGGTGTCGTCTTTGGTCCAAGTTTTATTCCGATTGGATTTTGAATCTTCGAAGCGAAGTCCATGTGCGCTCCATCGAGCTGACGAGTCCGCTCTCCTACCCAGACGAAATGGCCTGAAACATCATAAGCAAGACCAGTGCGAGAATCGATACGAGTTAGCGCCTTCTCGTATTCAAGAATCAGAGCTTCATGACTAGCGAAGAAATCAACGGTCTTAAATGCCTCGGCATCGACCCCTGCTGAAACCATAAACTCAAGGGCGCGTCCGATTTCATTTGCAAGCTGCTCATATCGGGCTCCGAAACGAGGATCACTTGCAAATCCTTTATTCCACTCATGTACAAGCCTAAGGTCAGCAAATCCACCGGTTGTGAACGCACGTACCAAGTTAAGAGTTGCTGCTGAGGTGTTGTACACCTGGACTAAGCGCTGCGGATCAGGTGTGCGCGCCTCGAGTGTGAATGCCAAATCGTTAACCGCATCACCGCGGTAGGCTGGAAGAGTAACTCCATCACGGGTTTCATCATTATTGCTTCGAGGCTTAGCAAATTGTCCAGCCATGCGACCCACTTTGATTACTGGCATGCTTGCGAAATATTGAAGCACGGCGGCCATCTGTAAAATTGTTTTTATGCGGTTTCTGATGGAATCCGCAGTAGCTGCCGCAAAAGTTTCAGC
>CAILYP010000061.1:0-11633 GCA_903838475.1 uncultured Actinomycetes bacterium
ATATTCCAAAACATCATCAGGAGCATTTAATTTATCCTGCGCCGCTTTTTTACGAAGAATCGCAATACGCGTTTCTAATTCTGGTGGTTGGATATCTGTAATCAAACCCCATTCAAATCTCGACCGAAGTCGATCTTCCAAAGTCGTTAATTGTTTTGGCGGGCGATCACTCGAGATAACAATTTGTTTATTAGCGTTATACAAAGTGTTGAACGTGTGGAAGAACTCTTCCTGAGTACGCTCCTTATTTTCTAAAAACTGGATATCGTCAACAAGCAAAATATCTAAATCTCGATAACGTTTTTGAAAAGCAGATGCTTTGTCGTCGCGAATCGAGTTAATAAAATCGTTTGTGAACTCTTCTGAAGAGACGTATTTAACTCGAACATTGCCATACAACTCTTTCGCGTAAGCGCCAATAGCGTGCAAAAGGTGGGTTTTACCTAACCCTGACTCCCCATAGATAAATAGCGGGTTATAAGCTTTTGCTGGAGCTTCAGCCACAGCAACGGCTGCCGCATGAGCAAATCTATTAGACGCACCGATAACGAAAGTTTCAAAAATATATCGTGGGTTAAGTTGAGAAGGCTCATTAGTGCGAGTTTCATTTCCTCGGCCGGTTCCCATTTTCGGTGCGGGTTCAAGATGGATTGGATCAACTTCAACTGTTTCAACCTGTGTGAACACATTGGGTTGCTCTAAGCTTTCATTAACTTGAACCGCAATAGAAACATTTTGATTCATGCGCTTTGTTAAAATTTCGTTTATCGCAGTTTTAACACGATACTCAAGAAAATCTTTTGTAAACGCATTTGGCGCTTCAACTAAAAATGATGCGCCCTCTCCTAATTGCAAAACACCTAACGGGCGAGTGGCGGCTAGAAATGCACGAGAACTTGGAGATTCAGTGGCTAACTCCTCCACAACCAAATCCCACAACACGATTGGGTTTAATGGTGGGTTTGAAGATGAGCTTGAAGGGTCTAAACGATCAGCCGGCTCACCAGAGCTCAGACTTATTTTGAGGGTCGGGTCCGGGCTGGCTAGCTCAGCCATATCAGCCAGATCGGCTAATTGCCCCACTTCAGAAAAACTGTCCATTTAGCTCCAAAAAGTTATCCCCACATTTATCCACAACCTGTGGTCTAAACCTAAGATATAGAGATGCGGTCTGTGGATAGAGGGTGAAAGTAGGCCTCTTGGCCAAATAATGCAAGTGGTTATCCACAATTAAAAACGGTTATTTAGCCGACCCACCACCAGGCTGACCTCAGTTTGACCCTTGTCCACAGACTCCCCTACCGTTACCCCCTCAGCGAACTGTGGCCCCATTAGGCAGGCAAGCTCTACCAAATCGGCAGAGCCCAAATGGGAGAAGAAAAGGATTCACAATGACAACGAAACGTACCTTCCAACCGAACGTCCGCAAGCGAGCCAAAAAACACGGCTTCCGCGCCCGCATGTCAACAAAAGGTGGCCGCGCAGTACTGTCTCGTCGCCGCGCTAAAGGTCGCGCAACAATCTCCGCATAAGTAACCCTGTGCTGCCTGCATCCAATCGGTTGCGATCAAGTGCGGATTTCTCAAAGACCACAAAAGCTGGTCATCGAGTTACAACCCCATCACTTGTTCTCTACCTCCTTACACACAAAGATTTTAATCCCGCTCCTCAATTTGGCCTGATTATAAATAAGTCAATTGGAAGTTCTGTTGTGAGGCATAAAGTAGCCAGACATCTGCGCCACGCCTTACGTGAACGGCTCGAAGTTTTCCCACCTCACACGCAAATTGTTGTGAGAGTAATCAAAGAGGAAAAAACCTATATAGCAGATTTAGATTTAGCAATTAATCGCGCTGCTAAAAAGGTGGGCGCATGAAATATTTATTGATTGTTCTTCTGCGAACCTATCAAAAATTTATCTCTCCTTATTTTGCTCCCCGTTGCAAGTACTACCCAACATGTTCACAATACTCAATTGACGCCATCCGAGAGTACGGATCAATTCGAGGAGTTGTAATGACAGCATGGCGCTTATTGCGTTGCAATCCCTTTTCCTATGGCGGCGTGGATTACGCAGTTAAAACTAAACCTACTTCCGAACCTACTTCTAAAACGAGCATGAAAGCAGGCCTGTAATGGGAACCATCCTAAACCCACTGTATTACGCTGTTTCTTGGGTACTAGTTACATTCCACTCAATTTTTGGAGTATTCACTAAGAACCAATCAGTTCGATGGTCCCTATCAATCATAGGACTCGTAATTCTCATACGTATTATTTTGATTCCACTTTTTGTTAAGCAAATTAAAAGTCAACGCGCAATGACCGCTCTTTCTCCAAAAATGAAAGAGATTCAAAAGCGCTACAAAGATGATCGTCAAAAGCAATCAGAAGAGATGATGAAGCTTTACAAAGAGCATAAAACTAATCCACTCGCATCATGTCTGCCTATTATTGCTCAAGCCCCAATATTCTTCGCACTTTTTACTGTGCTAAATGGCATTGCACATAACCATCCTCACGGCTTAATGAAAGGCGATGTATTAATTCAAGCATCGCAAGCGAAGTTTTTCGGAGCAGATCTTTCATCGACATTTCTTTCAAGCCCAAACACAACAACAAAAATTGTGACAATTGCGCTGATCCTTGCAATGTCAGCAACAACATTTACAACTCAAAGACAACTTCTTGTTAAAGGTATGCCAAAGACCGACGATTCAAATAACATGATGATGCAACAACAAAAAATAATGATGTATATCTTCCCAGTCATTTTTGCTGTATCGGGTGTAAATTTCCCAGTAGGTGTTTTAATTTATTGGGGTACTACAAACCTTTGGACAATGGGACAGCAGTTCTACGTCATTAAAAGAAATCCAACACCTGGATCTCCGGCTTATGATGAACTTCAAAAGAAGAAGGATGCAAAAGGAATTACCTCTCCAGAAACAACGCTACTTAATGAGGCTGATAAGGATGCAACCACAGCCACCGATTCAGGAACGACTGAAATCCAAGGACAGCGCCAGCAACCGAAAAAGAAAAAGAAGCGCAAACCATAATTCTTAAATAGGACAAAAACGCTCAAAATATGACAAATCATTATAAAACAGTACAAAGCAATTTTACTTTAGACAGGAGAAGGAAATGACTGAAGAGAAAAGCTTGATTGCTCAATTAGAAGAAGAAGGCGATGTGGCAGCCGACTACCTAGAAGCGCTACTCGACATAACAGATCTTGATGGCGATATTGATATCGATGTGGAGAATGACCGGGCCGCTCTCGCAATTGCTGGGGGCAAACTAGGGCATCTTGTAGGCTCAAACGGAGAGGTTTTAGATGCTCTCCAAGAACTAACTCGGCTTGCGGTTCAAACCAGCCTTGGCGAGCGCAGCCGTTTAATGCTTGATATTGATAATTTCCGTTCCTCGAAAAAAGAGGAGCTTGCCAAACTAGCCGCCGAGGTTGCAGAAGAGGTGAAATCCACTGGTGAATCAGTGAAACTTCGCCCAATGAACGCCTTTGAGCGAAAAGTTGTACATGACACCATCCAAACCATTGGCCTAACTAGCGAGTCTGAGGGCGAAGACCCAAACCGCTGTGTAGTGGTCCTTCCAGAAGCTAAATAACCTTTCCACCCCATAACCCTAAGCGAGGGGCTATCCAGATGGTTTCACGTGAAACACTCCTTGAAAGGTACTTCCACGAGAGGGCTGCTGAAACGCTCCGATATGCAGAAATGCTCGGAACATGGGGGATAGAACGAGGCCTCATTGGCCCAAAAGAAGGTGAACGTATCTGGGATCGTCATATTGCCAATTGCCTTCCTGTTTCAACGCTCATTCCACAAGGGGCATCTGTGGTAGATATAGGCTCAGGCGCAGGCCTACCCGGAATTATTATCGCTTTAGCTCGCCCAGATACCCAGGTAACCCTGGTTGAACCCCTCCAACGAAGGGTAGATTTTCTCAATGAGGTTGTCGCAGAGCTAAAATTGACTATTACAGTGATCCGCGGGAAAGCCGAAACAACCAAAGGCTCCTTTCAAGTCGTAACTTCAAGGGCGGTGGCGCCTTTACCAAAACTTTTACCTATGGTCCGTCACTTAATCAAACCCGGAGGGTCCTTGCTGGCCATTAAAGGGGAGTCAGCCCAATCAGAAATTGACGCAACCCCACTAAATAAGCAAAAAGCGATCCTTCACACCCTCAATCTTCCTGATTTCGAAACGGCAAGGGTTATCGAGGTCCAAAAAGCCTGATTAACTACACCCATGAGCGAGGAAGTTTCACGTGAAACAACGAAAGTTGTTGGAATCCGCCGCCTCAAGGAGCCAATGCCCACCCCTATCAAAACACGGATATTTACAGTGGCTAATCAAAAGGGCGGGGTAGGCAAAACCACCACAGCCGTCAATGTCGCCGCAGCTTTAGCTATGGGCGGGCTTAAAGTCCTCGTCATTGATTTAGACCCACAAGGCAACGCCTGCACCGCACTCGGGGTCGATCGGAACATTGGCCCAGGTATGTTTGAAGTTTTAGTAGAAGATCTTCCTTTACGCGAAATAGTACAAAAAGTCGCCGGGTTCCCACACCTTGAATGTGCGCCAGCAAATCAAGAGTTAGCAGGAGCAGAAATTGCAATGGTTAATTTTGTTGCACGAGAACAAATTCTTAAGTTAGCACTTCAAGATTTTCTTGCGGAACGAGAAGCCAGCGGCGCTCGCTTTGATTATATTTTAATTGATTGCCCACCATCATTAGGTTTATTAACTGTTAATGCACTAACTGCAACGGAAGAAGTTTTAGTTCCGATTCAATGCGAGTACTACAGCCTTGAAGGAATTTCACTTCTTATGGAAACGCTAGCAAAAATCAAAAAAATGCTTAATCCATTAGTACGAGTAAGCACAATCATTCTTACAATGTTTGATTCAAGAACTCGTTTAGCAAACGATGTGGCAAACGATGTTCGAGCGCATTTTCCTAATGAACTCATTGATATACCAATACCTCGTGCAGTGCGCGTATCTGAAGCACCATCCTTTAGGCAGACGGTTATGACATACGACGCGGCCTCACCAGGAGCTATTGCATATATGCAAGTAGCGCGTGAAATTGCTGCTCGAGGTACGAGCGAAGGAAGTGCAGCATGAGTTCACCTCGTAAAGGCGGTTTAGGAAGAGGGCTTGATGCACTTATTCCTTCTACGCCAGTTACAACAGAATCAGGTGTTGTTGTTGCACAACAAGGCGAAGTTGATATCAACTCTATTTCACCAAACCCAAAACAACCACGTGAAGTTTTTGATCAGGATTTATTAAATGAACTCGCTGCCTCAATTAAAGAAGTTGGGGTATTACAACCTCCAGTTGTGCGCGATATTGGTAACGGTAAATATGAATTAATCATGGGTGAACGCAGATTGCGCGCATCAAAAATTGCGGGCCTTAAAACTATTCCCGTCATTGTTCGTGCCACAAAAGATAACGAACTATTACGAGAAGCTCTCCTTGAAAACATTCACCGCAGCCAACTCAATCCACTTGAAGAGGGAGCTGCATATCAAAACCTCCTTAACGATTTTGGTTACACACATGATGAGTTAGCAACCAAAGTAGGAAAATCTCGCCCCGCAATTTCTAACGCACTACGATTGTTAAACCTGCCAACTTCTGTCCAGCGTCGATTAGCGGCCGGAGTTTTGTCGGCCGGACACGCTCGCGCACTGTTGGCGTTAACAGATGAAAGTCAGATTGAAAAACTTGCTTCAAGAATTGTGGCTGAAGGTCTATCAGTGCGTGATGTGGAAGAAATAGTCGCAAGTGGTGGAGCTAACGTAAAAAGCACACAATCCCGTGTAAAAACACTCCCAGCACCTCGGCTGAAAGAATTAAGTGAGGCGCTCTCCGATAAGTTTGACACTCGCGTAAGTGTGGAATTGGGTAAGTCAAAAGGAAAAATTATTATTGAATTTGCCGATAAAGAGGATTTAGAAAGAATTAATAAGCTTCTTAATTAATTTCCTATCGAACGCCGATCCATCTCACTTTGAATTACCCCACCGAGTGCTTTTATGCCATCCAAAATTCTCTCAGGAGTTGGATAGCAATACGCTAAACGTAAAGACCACGACCCAAATCCATCAGCGTAAAAAGCAGTCCCAGGAACATAAGCAACCTTCGCCACAATTGCTTTAGGCATTAAAGCTTTCGTATCGATTTCTGGCGGCAAAGTAACCCAGATATAAAACCCACCGTCTGGTTTGGTCCACGTCGCTTCCTTGGGAAAATACTTATCCATAGCGGTCAACATTGTGTCGCGTCGGACTTTATATAGTTTGCAAAATGCTGCAATTTGATCGCGCCAAGGCTGATCGGCAAGATAACTAGAAATCGCAAGCTGGGCAAAATTAGAGGGACATAGTTGTGATGACTCAGATGCAATGACCAGTTTTTCCTTGAGTGATTGAGGGACTAGCGCCCAGCCAACTCGAAATCCAGGGCAGATCGTTTTTGAGAACGATCCAAGATAGATGACATTTTCTGAATCTTCTGCGCGCATTGCGTTAGGAGAAGGCTTCTCGAAACCAAGTAGACCATATGGATTGTCTTCGACAACAAATATTCGTTCAGCCCGGCAAATCTCGAGGATTTCACTTCTGCGTTCAGCCGAAAGTGAAACTCCAGTTGGATTTTGGTAGTTAGGTATTAAATAAATAAATTTAATTTTACGACCAGATAAACGAGTCTTAGCGATAGCTTCCCGCAAACGGTCAGGAATCATTCCATTGTCGTCTAATTCAACATGAACAATAGTTGCTTCGTATTGGTGAAACGTTCCCAATGCTCCAACATAAGAAGGGGCCTCAACCAAAACGACATCACCTGGATCGATAAAAATACGAGAAATAAGATCAAGTGCTTGTTGTGAACCAGTTGTAACGATGACATCTTCAGGATGTGCTTTGATTCCCTCAAGTTCCATCACATCACATATTTGCTCACGCAGTTTTGGGTGCCCCTGACCACTTCCATATTGAAGAGCTTCCATACCGTTGGTTTTAATAAGATTACCAACTACGTTTTGCATCATATCCATCGGTAGCGCACTCAAATTAGGCATGCCGCCGGCTAAGGAGACAATTTCAGGCCGGGAAGCAACAGCGAAAAGTGATCGAATTTCAGATGGCTGCATGAATTGGGCGCGATGAGCAAAGCGCTCCTGCAGGTTTTCAGGTGCCCCCGTATGGATGCGCGTGATATCTGAACTCATCGCGTTAGTTTGCCACAGTCCATGGACTACTCGCGAACGAATAACTTACTTACGTAAGCCCGTCCGACGGAGGTCGCTTATTCGCAGCGTTCCCGTTTTCGCATCGTCCTCAACAGCTAAATACAATCGCTGTATTGCAACCATAATTGACTCAACGACGGTCTCTCGAAAATCCTTGTCGGACAGTCTTTTCGCATCCCCTGGATTAGTTATATACCCCAGGTCGATTCTGACCGCAGGAGCTTTAGTTAAACGAAGAAGATCCCAGGTTTTGGCGTGAGTGCGGCAATTTAATAAATCTGTTCGAGAGCAAATCTCACGTTGAACAAGAGTCGCAAACCTTTCACCCACAACAGAATGAACACCATGGGCATCACTCCCGTAATAACAAGTAGAAACGCCATGGGCAGCTTCATTCGCGTGGCTATCTATATTAAGTGAGAGCACTAGGTCGGCACCGACTTTATTCGCGGTAACAATTCTCTCCACATCAGAAGTATGAGAAGTTGAACTTCGGGTAAGAAAAACAGCAACTCCTAATGCAATAAGGCGACCT
The DNA here is from genome assembly GCA_903838475.1 of uncultured Actinomycetes bacterium. Lineage (GTDB taxonomy): Bacteria > Actinomycetota > Actinomycetes > Nanopelagicales > Nanopelagicaceae > PALSA-747. Next base: position 7,832 of record CAILYP010000061.1, read on the forward strand.
TCGAGCCTTTGGGCAATGTCAAAAGTAATTCCACTCGCTAATTCACCACAATCACTTGCCGGATCTAAAACAATTATTTTATTTGCTAGAGAAGGACCTTTGGCTGCACGAATGTTTTCTTCGCGCATTTGTTGTGGGGCGCCACCAGAAACAATTTTCATCAAACGAAGTATGGACATAACCGTAGATGGTCCACATTGCCCATCCACTTTCGCGCCGACCGACTTTTGGAACTCTTTAACGGCAGCTTCAGTGAGAGTGTCAAAAATTCCATCTACACGGCCACAATTGAAACCCATCTCAACTAATCGAGTTTGTAGTTGAGCAACATCATCTCCGCGCATAGGAATCGGCAGATCCAATTTTAAAGTGCGATCACCTAGTTTCCACTTTGCCTCTTCTAAACTTCGAGACGTTGTAGCATCAACAACTCCTGTAATAATTAACCCTCGGCCCTGCTGGAAAGCTTTAACAGCAGCTTCCACAGCTTCATCAAAATCCGAAGATATAGCTTTAAGCAGGCCTAGTCGGTTAAGTGTTGCACATAATTGCGTAATAACGTCGCCAGAATCACCGATGCGCAACTCTAAAGACATTAGTTAAAGTTCCTTGAGTTAAGAAATAAACTCAGAAAGTTCTTTAAGAAGTGCAGGCTTTGGTTTTGCACCGATGATGCTTTTTACAACTTCTCCGTTGACATAAACATTGAGAGTAGGAATAGAAGTAATTCCATATTTCATTGCTATCGAAGCTTCGTCATCTGTATTTAACTTAACAATTTTAATTTTTGCTCCGTGCTCGGCTGCAATTTCTTCCAAAATTGGAGCCACGGCGCGGCAAGGACCACACCACTCAGCCCAAAAATCTACAAGGACCGGAGTTGATGACTTAAGAACTTCAGCGTCAAAATTAGCGGCTGTTACTGGTTGTGTTGCACCCATAGTGTCTACCTTTACCTTCTCTATTTACTTTCATGTGTGGAATAAATTCTATTTGGTAACGTAATTAATGTCCTGCAAGAAAACGCTCAGCATCTAAAGCCGCCTCGCAACCAGTACCGGCTGCAGTTATCGCTTGTCGATAAGTATGGTCAACCAAGTCCCCACAAGCAAAAACACCTCTTACATTTGTTCGTGCCGAGCGGCCATCGACCTTCACATATCCCTCATCATCTAAATCCACTTGGCCTACAAGCAGTTCGCTACGAGGTAGATGGCCAATCGCTACAAATAACCCATCAAAAGTCATATCTTTCACTTCGCCGGAAACCAAATTCCTTAACTTAAGTGCGTTCATAGATTGTTCACCTAGTACATCGATAACTTCCGTGTTCCAAATAAATTCAATTTTTGGGTTTGCTTTTGCGCGATCAATCATAATTTTTGAAGCTCGCAGGGTGTCGCGACGATGTATGACTACAACTTTATCTGCGAAACGAGTTAGGAAGTTTGCTTCTTCCATAGCCGAGTCGCCACCACCAACAACTGCCACAGTCTTTTGGCGATAGAAGAAACCATCACACGTTGCACACCAAGAAACTCCGCGTCCAGAAAGGCGCTTCTCATTCTCTAAACCAATCTCTTTGTATGCAGAGCCAGTTGCCAGAATTACAGATTTTGCTTTTACAGTGTTACCAGAGCCATCTTTTAAAATCTTTATATCTCCAACAAGATTCATTTCAACAATATCGTCGGTGATCAGCTTGGTACCAAACTTCTCAGCTTGCTTGCGCATTGAATCCATTAAATCTGGCCCCATTACACCTTCAGGGAAACCAGGAAAATTTTCTACCTCTGTGGTGTTCATTAAAGCGCCACCTGCGGTGACCGAACCTTCATAAAGAATAGGAGAGAGTTGAGCGCGGGCTGCATAAACTGCAGCGGTATATCCGGCTGGACCGGAGCCGACAATAACAACTTGCGCAACGTCATGCTCTTGCTGGTCTTTCTGAATCTGGCTCATACAAACCTGTTTACCTTATCTACGAAGTAATAAAGAGAATGCGCTTGCGACTTCTTCAATCTTAAAGACTCGAGCGGCGCCCAAGTAACCAAAACCTGTCACTAAAAGAACCACCAGGAGATGAAGAGTATTCCCCCCAGGGATAAACCTAAGGAAAAGACGCAAAGGGAGTGCTATCACTAGATAGATTCCAGCCAAGCGGGCATAGAGGCCGACAATTTCACCTATATGAATTTCAATACTGTAACGACGCAGGAGCCGGATCGTTGTCCAAGCCCCTACCAAATAACTGACAGAAAGAGCTCCAGCCAACCCGACGGTCACCCATTTTGGACCCAAACTATTGGCTAAAAAGATAGCCAGCACGCTACCAAAGATATTCATAACCAGATTGCTTAATACCTGCAGCTTCACATTTTCAAAAGCATTTAACCCACGTAATGCAATGAGATTGATACTCATTGGCATTAACCCAAGTGCAAACCCAGCCAGCACAAAACCAATGTATTGAGCGTCTCCATCTGAGATACCGAAGAAGAGTGTGCGTGTAATTAATGTTCCAAATAATAGTAAAGCGCACGCGCTAGGTACTGTAAATATTCCTACCAACCGCATAGCTCGCACAAGCTGCGCACGGAGCTGGTCGAACTTTTTATCAATCGCCAAATCAGAAAGATGTGGGAGAAGGGCGGTAACCAAAGAGATCGTAATAACAGAATGCGGTAGCAACATAATAAAATAAGCATTGCTATATGGCGTAAAACCAACACCAGTGACAATCCCTGCCTTTTCGGCATGGACTGCAGCAGAACTAGAAAGGTTAACCGTAATTAAATAACCTAATTGCGAAATTCCTGCAAACAGTATTGTCCAAGAAGCCAAATGACGTGACTTACGTAATTCATCATCTCGCCAATCAAATCGCGCCCTGATTTTGATGCGAGTTTTAATTACTACAGGAATTAAAACAGCGAACTGAATGACATAGCCAAGAGTTGTCCCAAATGCCAACCAAACTGCTTCACTATGTGAAATTGTTGCAACACTCCAATGCGGGGCACGAAGTAAGAAGTATCCAATTACTGAAATAGCTACGAGGTTGTTAGCAACCGGCGCCCACATCATTGGCCCGAATTTTCCTTTTGCATTAGTTATTTGACTCAGCAGCGCATATAAACCAATGAAGAAAATTTGAGGCAGGCAATAACGCATAATCAAAACCGTTAATTGAAATTCAGGACGTCCTACATAACTACTTGCAAACAACCGAACAAATATTGGAGCTGCAAAAATGGAGATAATTGTGAGTATTCCCAAGATCACCGTTGTCGAGGTGACTAGCTTTGAAATGAATGCTGAACCGCCATCACTCTCTCGCATAGAGCGAACAAGTTGGGGTACAAAAACGGCAGTTAAAGCACCGCCCACAATTAAGTTGTAAAGAATATTTGGCATCGTATTCGCTACATTAAATACATCCCCTAAAAGCGCTGTTCCTAAAAGAGCTACTGTTAGAAGGCCGCGAATTAAACCCGTAACACGGGATGCAACTGTTCCAATTGCCATCACAGTGGAAGAACGAAGTAGTGCATCATCAGTACTCATGATGCTTTACCCTCCTTCTTATTGCTTCCCCGTCGTATCCGACGAAGTGATTGAAGGATTGCAGCTCCAAAAAGGATGACCGCAGCGATGGTTGTTATCCACGTAGCGATACCGCTAATCACAGCTATTTTCAGTGGGTACGTCACTGTTTGGCCAAACGTAGCCCCACTCTTTGTTGTAAGAGTTCCAACGAAGCCTGAGTCTCCAGATGTATAGACCTTAATAGGCACCATAA